>DATHTZ010000521.1:0-1762 GCA_035462675.1 Nitrospiraceae bacterium
CTCATCGTGTCCTGTCTTCCTCGTTATAGGAATGTACCGATCAATTCCTCACCCCGCCTACAGGAACGGGAGTGGATCCTGCACAGCCGCCCGTCGTTTCCCGAAGTTCTCAAGACCCGACAGCATACGCTCCGGGTTTCCCCAGTCACTCCAGAGGACATCCCGCATCTCCAAAACCGCAAGCCGCTCCGGCATCCATTGGAGTAGGTGCGAGGAGAAGTTCCGACGCGGGAGGGTTTCATAGATTGCGTCGAAGACGCGCAGTTCATCGACTGTGCCAATCGCTTTTTTCAGCCGCACAAAGAGAGACATCGTTTCAAGAAAGCACTTCCACCTAATCTCCAGAGTTCTTTTCCTTTGGCGACCAGGGCCATGGTATTCCACAGGCTGCCTGTGGCCCTGGCTTCCCGAGCAGTACCTTCGTCTGGTTTTTCAATGAAGGCGTGCACCGCGTGGATGGCAGCCGTTCCTACCCGACCTAACATTCGTCCCAGCTTGATCCACCCATACTCCAGCCCCAAACTATCCGGCTTGGTCGCAAGCAGGACCGGTCGCCCTCCCAGTCCCGTGTTTCCTTGCACCGCTTGATCCACGGCCGATAGAAATGCACCTTCCGGGGAGATGAAATGATCCGATGGATAGATCACGACAGTTGCCTCTGGATCGCGTGCAAGGATGAAGGTAAGCGGCAGAAAAACGCCGGCCGCTGTGTCCACATTCTTTGGTTGCAACAGCACCCTACCGACAGGCCTGCCATCAGCTGAGACCAGACTTCATCTTGATGGTGCCGAGCGGCGACCACGACGACGCGTTCCCAGGTGGTCAACCTGGACGCGCGGTCGAGCGTGTGCTGGAACATGGAGCGAGAGCCGACGAAGGTACAATATTGCTTCGGCTTCTCAGAGCCTAGCCATCGCCGGATGAAGTCCTTGGTTCGCACCCCGTCACCGCCGGCCAAGGCAATCGACCACACATTCCCTCGTCCAGCTCCATTCTTCATTGCATCCTCCTTTCACGACGTCCCGTATCTGTTCCTTCTATGCCCCTTGTTGTGGTTCATGCGAGTTCGCTCAACATGCCCGCCCTTGTGGAATACCTTGGCCGCGCCTGCCGTTCTGGTTGGCGTTCGACCTGTGGCTGGATTTGGTTCTGCAAGATGATGGGATCGACACGGTGCCCGCATTGCACGCAGCGGAGAGTCTCGAGGTGGTGTACACCGGTGTTCTCCAAGTCGTAGTACCACTCGGGCACGAGCAGGCCCGCGCAACGAGCGCAGGATCTCGTGGAGAGCTGCTCGGTCGCGGGAAGGGACAGAACAACCTCTCCACTCCCGATCTGTTTCATCGTTCCGCCGCATTCCGATTCTTTTGGCCTCATTCTTCGTCCCATGATTCAGCCTCCCGGTTGTTGGTTCGATGCGATGTGTCGGTGGCTTCAGAGTGGCACTGTGTTCTCAGTCCGTGGTGTCACTGTAGCTCTGTCACATGATCGAATCATGAAGGGGCCATGAAAAATTCTTCATCAAACTCTGAATGGCTTGGACACACACAGACACGGCATGGCCGAACTTCTGCGGCTCGTGTCGCAAGTCACGCCCCAGCGCCGCCCATTGCGTGGTGTTCAGCGTGGCTGGCCGACCCGAACGCGTTCCGTCACGCAGGCCAGTTAGTCCATGGGTTTCAAAGCGTGTCACCCAGCGCTGCACCGTCCGGCGATCTTCCCCCAACAAGTCGGCGACCTGCTGGCAGCTGTGGCCGTCGGT
>DATHTZ010000522.1:0-5942 GCA_035462675.1 Nitrospiraceae bacterium
TGGTGGACGGCACGATCACCCGTGCCGCTGTCGGAGTTCGAGTGCTTCGCGACAATGTGGTGGTGTATGAGGGGAAGCTCGGGTCGTTGCGTCGCTTCAAGGACGACGTCCGTGAAGTGCAACAGGGATATGAATGTGGAATCAGCGTTGAAAATTTCAACGATATCAAGGCCGGGGATATCATCGAAGCCTATGCGGTCGACAAGATTGCCGCAAAACTGTAAGGCGTGAGTCTGCCCTGTGGGTGTCATCGTCGGGCTTTGTACGGTCGAGTTGTTTATCCCCGAGAGTCAGTCATTGAAGGATAAGCGGCAGGTGCTGTTGAGTCTTAAAGATCGGTTGCGGGAGAGATTCAATCTCTCCGTCGCCGAAGTCGACGGGCAGGATTTGTGGCAGAAGGCCGTATTGGGGCTTGCGTGCGTGGCCAACGAAGGACGCTATGTCAATCAAGTGTGCGATCAGGCGCTGAACCTGATTCGGAGCGTCCCTGCAGTGGAAATCGTCCGGTCTCGAGTGGAATTATTGTGACGGCGGCATGCCCAGGTGGAGTGCACGGTGGCCAAGACCGGATATCATCGGGCCGATCGTGTGGCCGACCAAATCCGCATGGAAGTGGCCGATATTCTCATGCGGAAGATCAAAGACCCTCGCGTGCAGTCGGTGACCGTGACCGACGTGAAATTGACCAGCGATCTGCGGATTGCGCGGGTGTTCGTCACGACTATGGGTACGGAAGAAGAAGAACGGAACGTCTTCGCCGGGTTGGCTCAAGCCAATGGGTTCGTGCGCGGTGAACTGGGCCGTCGACTCTCGCTCCGATATCTGCCGGAGATAGTCTTTGCCAAGGATGTGAGCGGGCCGAGAGGCGATCGGGTCTTGAAGTTATTGGATGAACTCCATCTGAAGATGGAGGCCGAGGGCAGCTCGTCCGAAGAGAAGACGAGTTCGTAGTATCGGGGATGTGATGATGGATCTTGCGCAGAGCTGTGTCATCGATGGCGTGCTGATCATCAAGAAGGAAGCAGGCTGGACTTCCCACGATGTCGTGGCGAAGGTGCGGCATCTTCTTGGTGGAGTCAAGGTCGGTCATGCCGGTACGCTCGATCCTGCTGCAACGGGGGTCTTGCCTGTGCTGATCGGGCGAGGAACTCGTGTTGCTGAATATCTTGTTGAGTGGGATAAAGAATATCGTGCCGTGCTTCGTCTCGGCGAAACGACCGATACGCAGGATGCGACGGGAACAGTCCTGGCGCGCTCCGCGACGGACTCTGTGACGACGGAAGCGATTCATGAGGTGGTCGGTCGATTTCATGGGCCGGTCGAGCAAGTCCCTCCGATGTACTCGGCGGTGAAAGTCGAGGGTGTTCCTTTGTATAAGTCCGCGAGGGCGGGCAAAACGATTGCGCGGGACGCGCGAACGATCGTCATCCACACCCTTGAGGTTGAGGCAATTCAGGGGCGTGATGTCACGTTGCGTATCGTCTGTTCGAAGGGGACCTATGTGCGGACGCTCTGTGCCGACATTGGAGAAGCGTTGGGCGTCGGCGGCCACATGTTGGTGTTGGAGCGCAGGCGGGTGGGCCCCTTGACGATCGATCACGCGCTGACGGTCGATGAGGTGATCACCCGTCATGCCCTCGGTCGGTTGGGAGACGATCTGTTGTCGCTGGATCGTGCGTTGGACCAACTGGGGATTGTGGTGGTGGATGAACAGACCGCCGACCGCGTGCGACACGGGGCTCCGGTGCCTGCGGCCAATATTCTTCGTTGGGAGGGGGCAGCCGATGCCGAACGCAGGGCACACCGGCCGGTTCGTATTCACGATACCGGCGGATGTCTGGTGGCGATCGGGAAGTGTCCGGACAATTCGGGAGATGCACTCAAGGTTGAGAAGGTGTTGATCGATCAGGACGTATGAGACTTCGTTGCGGATGAAGGAAAGGCACAGGAAGGAAGAAGCCCATGGCATTACTCAAGGAAGCAAAGACCGAGTTGATCAAGCAATATCGGCAGCATGAGACGGATTCCGGCTCGCCGGAGGTCCAGATCGCGGTGTTGACCAGCCGGATCACGTATTTGACAGAACATTTCAAGCTCCACAAGAAAGATCATCACTCTCGGCGCGGCCTGCTTCTTTTGGTCGGGCGACGGCGGCGTTTGCTCGACTATCTTCGTGGCGTCAGCGATGCACGCTATCGTGCCGTGATCGAGCGATTGGGCATCAGAAAGTAGCATCCCATCTCGCTGTTGCGCCAGAGGGCACAACAACGGGCAGTAGTCAGTCGCACAGGTGAACACTGACAGAGGCTGGAGTGCGCCACATCGCTCGAGTCTCTCTCTGTGGACATCTGTGGGGCCTAACCAGAGGAGACTCAGATGGTACACACAGTTGAAATAGAGGTTGCCGGGCGCATCTTACGACTCGAGACCGGTCGTGTGGCACGACAAGCAGACGGTTCGATTTGGGCTTCGTACGGCGACACCGTCGTGCTGGCGACGGCCGTAGCCTCACAGGTTGCCAAGCCGGGCATCGATTTTCTTCCCCTCACGGTCGATTATCAGGAAAAGTCCTTCGCCGCCGGAAAGATTCCAGGCGGGTATTTCAAGCGGGAAGCGCGTCCATCGGAAAAAGCTGTGCTGACCAGCCGGCAGATTGACCGGGGGCTCCGTCCGCTCTTTCCTGAGGGCTACTACTTCGAGACTCAGGTTATTGCCTCTGTCCTCTCGGCCGATCAGACCGGCTCGTCCGACATACTCGCCATTATCGCCTCCTCTGCTGCCCTGACTATCTCGAACATTCCGTTCGACAATCCCATTGCGGGCGTACGAATCGGCCGACTGGATGGCAAGCTCGTCGTCAATCCGGACCTTGAGACGGTGGCGAAGAGCGAGTTGCAACTCGTTGTGGCGGGGACGGCCGATGCAGTCATGATGGTCGAAGCAGGGGCGAACGAACTGTCCGAAGCCATTATGCTCGAGGCGATTGAACTTGCCCATGCCGAGATCAAGAAGATTGTCGCCAAGATTCGAGAACTGCAAGTCTCCGCCGGCAAACCCAAGCGGAAGGTGGCGAAGGAGCAGATCGAATCCGCGCTGGCTGCTCAGGTAAAGGCCTTGGTGGCGCAAGGGATCCGAGAGGCCATCATGATTCCGAATAAAGCGGCCAGGCAGGAGCGATTGGATGAGGTCAAGGACGGCGCCGTTCAGAAACTCAAGAGCGCGGACGATCCGAATCGGGAGCGGCACGTCAAGCTGGTATTCCATGAGTTGGAATATACGGAAGTTCGAAACATGATCCTCGAGAAAGGATCGCGGGCGGATGGACGTGGACCGGCTGATATTCGCCCGATCACGTGTGAAGTGAGCGCGCTGCCACGGACACACGGGTCTGCGATCTTTACCAGGGGCGAGACTCAAAGTTTGGCCGTGGTCACGTTGGGGACCACGGACGACGAACAGCGGATCGATGCATTGGAAGGGGAGTACATGAGGACCTTCATGCTCCATTACAATTTTCCGCCGTTCAGCGTCGGCGAAGCGCGGCCGCTCCGCTCACCGGGACGCCGGGAAGTCGGCCATGGCGCATTGGCGGAACGGGCGTTAGCCCCGGTGGTTCCCAACAAGGAAGCCTTCCCCTACACGCTCCGCATCGTGTCCGACATCCTCGAATCCAACGGATCCTCTTCGATGGCGACCGTCTGTGGTGGAAGCCTTGCCATGATGGACGCCGGCGTGCCGATCAGAGAAGCTGTTGCCGGGATCGCGATGGGATTAATCAAGGAAGGGGATCGGGTCATGATCCTCTCCGATATTCTCGGGCTGGAAGATCATTTAGGCGACATGGACTTTAAGGTCTGTGGGACCAAACAGGGCGTGACAGCGTTGCAGATGGATATCAAGATCGGCGGGATTACGTCGGCCTTGATGCAGAAGGCCTTGGAGCAGGCCAAAGCCGGCCGTTTGCACATTTTGAGTTGTATGGAGAAGGCGCTGCCAGCGCCAAGAACCACTCTGTCGGCCTACGCGCCACGAATCTTCACCATGAAGGTGAAGCAGGACAAGATTCGCGAAATCATCGGGCCTGGCGGCAAAACGATCCGCGGCATCATTGCGGATTGCGGGGTCAAGATTAACGTCGACGACAGCGGAACCGTGACGATCGCGTCGGTTGACGGAGCCTCGGCCGAGAAGGCCAAAGAGATGATCAGCCGGATTACCGAAGAGGTCGAGATTGGGAAGATCTACATGGGCACGGTTCGGAAGATTATGGACTTCGGGGCGTTTGTCGAGGTTCTGCCGGGAACCGACGGACTGGTGCACATCTCGCAGTTGGCGCACCATCGGGTCCAAGCGGTATCCGACGAGGTGAAGGAAGGCGATCAAATCCTGGTGAAGGTCCTGGAAGTGGATCGGCAGGGAAAGATTCGCCTCAGTCGCAAGGAAGCTATGCCAACTCCGGCCGGGGCCGGTGCGCCAGATCCGTCCGCCAGGTAACTGCCTTGTATCGCAAGCTCGTCCTGAACAACGGGGTGCGGGTAGTGACCGAACGGATGCCGACACTCAAGTCGGTCACCGTTGGTGTGTGGGTCAACACCGGGTCACGGGACGAGCAGCCTTCTCAGGCAGGCTATTCTCACTTCATCGAACACATGCTCTTCAAAGGAACGCGCAATCGTTCCTCCGCCGAGATTTCGCGCGAAATCGACGCGCTTGGTGGAGAGATGAATGCCTTCACCTCGCGTGAGACGACGACCTATTATGTGAAAGCGTTGGATCAGCAATTGGAGCGAGCGCTCGAACTCCTCTCGGACCTGTTTCACCATTCCTGTTTCGCATCCAAAGAAATCGATAAAGAAAAACAGGTTGTCCTGGAAGAAATTCGTATGGTCCAGGACGATCCAGAAGATCTCGTGCAAGAGCTTCACATGGGCCAAGTGCTGGGGCGCCATCCGCTCGGTCGTTCTATTCTAGGCCGAGAGAAGACGATCAGAGGACTGCGACGCCAGGATCTGCTGAACTATGTAGAGGCTCACTACGATCCGGGGCAGACCGTGGTTTCGATTGCCGGGAACTTCGAACAGGCCAAGCTTGATCGACTGGTCGTGCGGTATTTCGGCAAGGGTTGGCCCGCAAAGCCTGGCTATACCAACGGACGTCGTCCTCCTGACGTTCATGGCGGTGTCTTGATGAAGAAAAAACGGTTGGAACAGGTGCATCTCTGTCTCGGGCTCAAAGGCGTGGAGGCCGGTCATCAGGATCGCTATGCGTTGTATGCGCTCAACAGCGTGTTGGGCGGCAGTGTGAGCTCGCGATTATTCCAGGAGGTTCGAGAGAAGCGGGGTCTCGCCTATTCGATCTACTCCTTCTTGTCCGGTTATTCGGACGGCGGCATGATCACTGTGTATGCGGCAACGAGGCCGAAAGAAGTGGATCGCGTCGTGGATCTTGTCTGCAAAGAGATTCGGCAGATCGGCATCAAAGGCGTCGAACAGAAAGAGCTTGAGCGGGCGAAGACTCAAATGAAGGGCAGTTTGATGTTGAGCCTGGAAAGTTCGCACAGCCGTATGAGCAAATTGGCGAAGGACGAGCTCACATACGGAAGGCATACGTCGCTGGACGACATGCTGGTTCATATCGATCGCGTGAATGTGGAACAGGTCTTCAATGTGAGCCATCAATATTTTGGACTGGATTCCCTCGCGATCACCGGACTTGGGCCTCTTGCCTCGCGCGGTCTGCAGGCATATAGATAAGAGTTCTCTAATTAGCAACGTATCAAGCACTCAATAATGAATAAAACTACATGCTTATCCGGTTGACTCCGGAGAGGCAATTCGATGATCCTTGTCGCTATGGGGCGGCCGGGTTATCCAACGACCATGCGAGAGTTTCGCGATCAATTGTCCTCACGAGAGGCGTGCCTGGACTACTTGGTACGGTCT
>DATHTZ010000523.1:0-3950 GCA_035462675.1 Nitrospiraceae bacterium
GGGGTACAAGGTCGTCACCAAGACTGTCGAGGGGCCCCTCAGTGAATATTCGATGTCGAGCTATGATAAGCGCAGCGGTCTTTTCGCGTTTCGCTTCTGAGGCGGTGTCGATGTGAGAGTGGTCGAAGGTGGAGCGCGCTCAGTCCGAGCTGACCGTCAATCTCACATTTTCCCTTCTTGCCAGTGAAGCTGCAATACGCCAGATAAACTAGACAGACCAGATAACCCACTCTGCTCCCTCAGGTTATCGCCTACGCAGCACATGGCAATATCCGACAGATGACTAAGCGATCGTCTGATAGTGTACACGGCACGCTGCGGGTATAGTACTGGCTGTCCCTCTCTTTCTAAAATAGAAGATGCACCGTATCGACACGCCATGGCGCAGGCCTGGGAAACGAAACGTGAAAAGTGAAATGCAAGATGTACTGATCGGCGCGACGGCTGACTCAAGGATGAGGGGTTTGCCGCTCTCACAGGGGACGAATGTCATGACCACGGCGAATTGCGGAGAAACGATTATGGTTGTGGAGGATGATCCTGGACTCCGAGCCATGATGGGCTACCTGCTTCGCTCATATGGTTACCGGCTGCTTGAGGCATCGTATCCAGGCGAGGCAGAATCGCTCGTGAGACACTTCGCCGATCCAATCCATCTGGTGCTGATGGACGTGACGTTGCCCGGAATCAACGGCTACGAACTGGCTCGCGCATTGTTGAGCCTCCGGCCGATTCCTGCAATGCTGTTTGTTTCAGGCTATGAACAGGATCACCTTGCCTTAGACAGGACGATCTGCGCCAAGAGCGAGTTTCTCATGAAACCCTTCGGGCCGAATGTCCTCATCACTACGATTCATGGGCTGCTTAATGCTGCTTAGGGGGTGAGATGTATAATATGAGGCGTGAGATGTTGAACCACACAGATTAGACAGATCAGACAAACTACCCACGATGTTCCCGTCATCATTCCTTCGCCTCAGAACTTACAACCCAGGACTTCGCGTTCAGCACATCCTGCCCGGCTTTCCCTACAACCGGTTCCTCCCTGGCCCTGCGTCAAAATCCACAGCCACCCTGCGGCGCATTCCCTGATGCGGTGATTCATTTACTCATGACAGAGCGCAGCAACGTGAACGAGCAATGAAATCGGAGGGCATGATGGACATAGGGCTACCTACAGACAGCGGATGCAGTCGCTGCTCGCCATCGATGCGCTGCTGCTGGCTCCTATTCGTCCGGCTGACCTTGACGGTCCTTCCTGAGCCTAAGCAGGCGTATTCATGATGTGGTTGTGGAAGGGGGAAGTGGAACTATCGGAGGTGTGGCTATGGCCACATCAAGGGTCTCATCGAGGATTCGGAGAGACTCATTGAGGAGGTCTGCTGCGCAGCCAAGCGTGACGTGAATTTGTTGGAGTGCCTCCTCCCATCGCCCTTCTTGGTATAGAGATTGAAAACGGCGATGATGGTCCTCCACGATCGCTTGCTTCGCATCCAGCATGAGACTATCGACGGCTGTCATAGAGGCCTCCCATTCTGGCGATCACCGTAGCACGTTAACAGACCCTGTATCTCAACAGCAATGATACGAATGGGTGGGTAGGAGAGCGACGTGATTCAGTATCTACGAGATCTCGGCAGCGACCAATGTTTTCCCTCTCGCTCGGTGCTCTTCGCCTGACTTCGTATGTGATTTCTCCACGAAGCGTCATGAATCATGTGGGCGAGCGACATTGAAGGCGGCGTCAAAAAGGAGGGACGGCGATTGATCAAGCGGTAGCAGCAATTCCTCCTCTTCTCGTCCTCTTCTTCATATAGAACCCTTCAATTCGTACGGTCCGCTCGATACAGAATTTACACAATATTTACGAGGAATTGACAGGACTGGAATGTGTTCCAGGTAGGCTAGAGGCACGCGATCGCACCATGACACAAATCATAATGGAACAGACTTTCTCGAACAGTTGGCCCAAGCGATTCAGGGGCATGCTCATGGCCTCTGACATCACACGTGTTTGGGAAGTGGGCACGCGATTCATCCTGAGTCTACTCACTCTGACGATTCTCCTCGGTTTAGCGGGCGGCGTGGTCAAAACGTTTCTCGACCTGCGCCTTCTCTTGTCCGTCGACATGGAGGTGGCCCTTCGCCAGGTATTGGTCGACACCCTCACCCTGTTGGCCGTCGTCGAAGTGTTGAAGACCACCCTTGCGTACTGCTCGGACGGGCGCGTCCGGGTCACCTTTATCATCGACACAGTCCTTGTCGTGATGCTGACGGAGGTCATTTCACGATGGTTCACGGGCGGGGAGTGGCACCAATTCGCGATACTGGGAGGCATCTTACTCACGCTGGGTCTCCTGCGTATTGTGGCTGTCCGGTACAGCCCGGCGCCTTCGATGCCCCCGCAACAGGCCAATCAGTTGGGGCTCTCATTTTTATAATTTCATCAAGGAGGTACCGATGTCTATCAATGCTCTTCTTGAATCGACTCCAGATGTTCATCCGATGCGATGTAATCATGACCATACCGATACTCTCACGGCGACCATTCTCGACCATCTCAACGAGCAGACGGTCATCAGTCTGGATTCGCTCATCTGTCTCATGCCTCAATACACCTGGAATCAAATTTTTCACGCGGTCGATCAACTCGCCCGATGCCATAAGATCGTCCTTCGCCGACACCGATTCGACTACATGCTCTTTTCGACCAATTTTGTGGCATAACCACACCCTGACAATCTCTCAGAGCCCGCCGCACTTGCAATGAGCCTGCCGTATCACAGGACGGTGCGTCGCTCTGACTCTTCTTGTCGAAGAAAAATCAACCTGAAGGGTCAGGAGGGTTCAACCTTTTGCAAGGCTTTCTTTGGAAGGTCCTGGCGGAGTGGTATGGCGAATGATCTTGCCCTCCACGAGATAGACCACTAGCTCGGCGATGTTGGTGGCGTGATCGGCCATCCGTTCGAGGTATTTGGCAATGAAGCTCAAGCGAATGGCTCGTGAAATTGTGCGCGTGTCTTCCAGCATGAATGACAGCAATTCGCGGAACAACTGCTCCATCAGATCATCGACATAGTCGTCGTCCGTGAGCACCTTCCGAGCGAGCTGGGCATCCTCCTTCACGAACGCATCGATGCTTTGTTTCACCATCACCCGGGCCATATTGCCCATCATCGGGATATCGATATAGGGTTTGAGCTGCGGCTCTTCGTTCAGTTCGATCGCCCGTTCGGAGACATTCTCCGCCAGGTCGCTGATTCGTTCGAGCTCGGTGGCAATTTTCATCGCGGTCGTCACCAAACGCAAATCTCGTGCGGCAGGCTGATGGAGGGCCAGCAACCGAATACTCTCTTCGTTGATCTCCACATCCAAGGCATTGATCTGATGATCCCGCTCGATAACTTCGCGGGCCAGGGCAGAGTCGCGCGTCACTAGTGCAGTGAGGGCCTGGTCGATTTGATCTTCCGCCTGCGCAGCCATTCGCAGGAGCTTAGTCTTCAGGTCGGCAAGTTCTTCGTCAAAGTGGCGTTGTGTCATCATTGTCACCCAAATCGTCCGGTGATGTAGTCTTCGGTCTGCTTCTTTGAAGGCGTGGTAAAGAGCTGTTTCGTGAGTCCGAACTCCACGACTTCGCCAAGGTACATGAACGTTGTCCAGTCGGATACCCGCGCGGCCTGCTGCATATTGTGAGTGACAATCACGACCGTCAAGTCTTGTTTCAAGGAAAAGAGTAGCTCTTCTATTTTAGCAGTGGCGACGGGGTCCAACGCCGAGCAGGGTTCGTCCATCAGCAAGACATCCGGTTTGACCGCGAGCGCGCGGGCAATACAGAGCCGTTGCTGCTGCCCTCCGGAGAGCCCGAAGGCGCTGACGTGGAGCCGATCTTTCACTTCATCCCACAGCCCTGCGCCCTTGAGCCCCTCTTCTACGATCTGATCCAACTGGCC
>DATHTZ010000524.1:0-2296 GCA_035462675.1 Nitrospiraceae bacterium
GTTTACCCGTCGGCAGCATCACGGCATATGCCTGATCGGTGTGTGCTTGCCCAGGCTCGAATGCGGTCTGGCATGGTTGTCCCAATCCATGTATGGCATGATCGACTGCCTGGCTTCGGTGACCGAGTCATAGGCGTACCACTACACCCGCTCGTACTTCACCGATTTCCACAGCGCTCCACGAATACATGATCCCTCCAGGCTCCGCGTCCGTCCATGCTGAGTGCGCCTCCCTGTTCGTTGATGTCGTGCACACACTCCTGCGCGCTGAACTGACTGCCGTGGTCGGTGTTCACCATCTCCGGCTTGCCGTGGCAAGTGAACGCCTTTTGGCGCACCTCGACCGCATGCCAGGTCTCCAGCGTGATGGCGACCTTCTCGGCCAGTACCGTGCGGCTGGCCCAGTCCACAACGGCCGTGAGGTGGCCGAACCCTCGGGCCATCGGAGTGTCGGTCGTCTCCAGTGCCCCCACCGGGTTCGCCCGGTTGCTGGTGCGCCCGCGCCGCAGGTAGTGCTATATGACACGGGGTATGTCGTGCTGGTGCCAGGCGCGCCTCCATGCCCATATGCGCCATCAGTGTGCCCAGGTGTGTTCGCCCGACCGTGAACCCTCCCGATTCAGCGGGTCGCGCAACATGCGTGCGCCCACGAACGGGTGCGCCTAGTGCATCGCGTCAAGGCGACGCATCAGGGCCGGTTCGGCCGCGCTGACAGACGTGGGGATAGAGTCGGCGCGGCCCCGGCTGAGCCCTGCCAGCTGTGCCTGGCGGCTGATCGACCGTACGTGGGGGGCGTCAATCATCGCGTTGATGCGCGCCCCTTCTCAACAATCATGCTCCCGCGTGCGCGGCCCAATCGTAGCCTGCCAGGCCTTCAGAGCAACCGGTGGCTCCGCCGGAGCGGTGCCCCCGCCAAATCGGTCGGCGGCTCGCTCGCTGAGGTGCCGTGTCTACTCTGTCATCTGGTGGGAGGCACGTCAAAACGCTGGGCCAGTTCGGCCAGCGTCTTCTCGCCGCCCATCGCAACCAACGCCACTTGGGCTTTGAACACCGCGGCGTGAGTCCGTCTCGTTCGTGTTGCCATTGTCCGCTCCCTTTCATCGCCCAGGAGGGCCATCACCGGTAGCAGATCCTCCACTGATCGGCTGGTTCAAATTGCCGTGGCCACTGCTCAATTGTGAGAAAACCACGGCATCCGTGTTAAAAATACCATAGTGCGTTATCTGCAACACAGCTTCTACTTATTAAGTGTAATTTTTCTATTCATAATCAATTTCTTATGATATGCGAACCTGGCCTACTGATTGCATATGCTCATCGCTTAGACAGGACAAGCCACGAGGTAGCATGAAGAACGTTCGCTTGATATTGATGAGTATCCTAATTTCAGTGGCTGGGCTCCAATCTGGTCAACCAGTACAAGCAGCTGCCATCGACAACGGAAGCTTTATGAGCCTTTGGAGCAGCTACTCCCATTGCCAAGCCACCACCGATATCGATCAGCTAAGAGAGGACGCGTTAACTCTGACAAACGCTGCTAATCGCTTACTCTCACAGGAAAGCTTTGTTCTCCCCTTACCAGGCAAGCTTGGACAATTCGTGTCAACTCCTGCAGCCCGGTTTGCTGTGGACGTGAAAGCGATGGCTGCAGCCTGTTCCTTGCGGGCCGGCTTCGCTGCCGTGGAAGCAAAAAAACTGGACATTGCCAAAGGCCTTCTTCAGACCATCTTAAGCTACCAGCCCCAATCCGAGTATGCCTACTACGCCTTACAGGCAAAAGCTTTGCTTGCGGAGCTTGAGACGAATGTCATTGAGGTTACGCTCAACCTTCCTTAGGAGCCTGCGCTCCTCTTAGAAGTGCCCTCAGCTAGTTCGGACAGCACGTTCCATTCCTTCAGTGGCCCTACACGGTGCGCTGAAAATTCGACCATTAGCTATGTCGCCAGGTTATTGTATTACACCCCTTCTGGTGTCGCGCCTTCAAGCGCCTGTGCTGATTGTAGAATGTCAGGGCCCGCCCCAATCCTTGACTGACCTCGCTGATACTGTAGGCTCACACATACACCTCTTCGCACTTCACGCTCCCAACAGTTGTTCCACAAACACGTTGCCATGCATCAGCCGGTGCCGTCCTTACGGATCCGGATACCATGGCAGCGGTGGCCCCATTCGTTTGAACAGCAGCCCGAGTTTCTTCAGTGGATTCTCTGCTGATTCTTACGCTGCCAGTTTGACCGTCGGCAGCATCACGGCATACGCCTCATCAGGTGTTTGCTTGCCCAGGCTCGAATGCGGT
>DATHTZ010000525.1:0-2579 GCA_035462675.1 Nitrospiraceae bacterium
CCGGCAGAAGCCCGGTGTGCGGCAGGTTTCGAGTTGGGCTTTGTTCAGCGTAGCCTGGCACCATCTGATTGGAAGCCCATGAAAGAGATAGGTATCGGCGTCCGGGAGATTCGAATACGCGTGTTGGGCGAATGGCGCGTGCTCTATGGCCAAGTTCGCCGAGTCCGTCTATGTGCTTCATGCGTTCCAGAAGAAAACGCAGAAGACCCCAAGAGAAGACATCGAGTTGGCTCGTACACGCTTCCGACAGATCGGAGACCGGAGATGAAGAAGAAAACGACCAAATCCAGCGGCAATGTATTTGTGGATCTTGGCTTTGACCCGGCCGAAGCCGCCGTGCTCCAAATGCGCGCAAATCTCATGAGCGATCTTCGCCTCTACATCGAGAAGCAGAAGCTCACCCAAGCTCAGGCGGCCAAGCGTCTCGGCATCGCGCAATCCCGTGTGTCCGACCTTGTGCGCGGAAAATGGGACAAGTTCAGCCTTGAAATGCTCATCACCCTTGAAGCGCGGCTAGGGCGTACCGTGCGTGTCGAGTGCGCAGCCTAGTGTCTGGCGAGAGTCTCGCACGCAATCTGTAGGAGCGCATGATGAGCAAAGCCACGACCACTCGGTACGATGTTGCGGAGCACCTTCGCACGCCGGAAGAAATGGCTGCGTTTGTAGAGGCGTGCCTGGAGCAGGCCGAAGGCGATGCCGCCTTTATTGCCAAGGCGCTGGGCGATATTGCCCGAGCCAAGGGTATGGCACGGGTTGCCAAAGAGGCCGGTCTCTCTCGTGAGAGTCTGTACAAGGCGCTGTCAGGTGAGCGAAGCCCCGACTTCGAAACGATCCTCAAGGTGGTAGGAGCACTGGAGCTGAAGTTGCATGCCGAAGCAGCCTCTGGAAAGTCCCGCAGCGTAGCTACTCGTTCAAGGGGACGGGTGACAAAACCGCGCGCAGCATAACATGGCGGTGGGCAGCCTTAGGGTAGAGAAACGGGGGTCTGACCCATTAAATTCTGCCAAGGGGTTTCTCTACAGTGTCAACCTCGCAGTGCAGCGGTCCGGGAACTCGCGCTGCTCGCCTCTAGCTGCTGACCGAGATATTTGACGTGACGATGGGAAGGAACAGACACGATGAGTATCGGTCTTGAAACTCAGGAAATGGGGGATCTCCTCACTCGTGTGGAGGAAGCGGCACGCTCCACAGAAGCGGGGGTAATACACTTCGTTGAGCCGGCTCCAGGAACGCTTCAACGCACAACCATCAAGCGCCATCATATCGTGTTCGGACGCCGTGGGTCAGGGAAGTCCAGCCTTCTGCGAAAAGCCGCAGCGGATTTGACTGTGGACAGACGCCCCATCGCCTATGTGAATCTCGAAGCATTCAAAGGGCATAGTTATCCAGATGTCCTTATCAGCGTCCTCATTTCAACCCTCGGTGAATTCAAGAAATGGATGGACTCAGCGGCGATCCATCCTTCGACGCGAACGTCATTTTGGTCGAGACTTTTTGGCACCGCGCCGAAACGTCCGTCCTTCAATCGGCGCAATACGGCTGCCTTGGCGAGCCAGATCGGGAAACACATTGAATCCCTCGAAAAGGAACTTCACTTAACAGATGAAGCCGAAATGTCTGTTACCGATGGTGCCGAGACAAGCGAGATGGACTCGGTCAGGCTGAAGGTCGGCGTACGGCCGGGAGTTGTCTCAATGGAGAGTGGAGCGAATGCAGCGAGCACCAGCGTGCGGAAACGCGAAGTTGAGGAGATATTCAAGCGCTCCAAGGTTGATTTCCTCCATAGGCACATCATCGATTTCCAACGTCTCTTTGACGCGTTGGCGCAATTGTCGGATGGCGACGCGTATCTTTTTCTAGACGATCTGTACCACATTCGCAGAACCGACCAAGCCAGAGTGATCGACTACTTCCACCGTCTCGCCAAGGACCACCATCTTTGGATAAAGGTCGGTACCATACGGCACCGCACCAGATGGTACGTACATGGCGATCCTCCGGTAGGGATGAAGATTGCGGATGACGCGGATGAGATTGATCTCGACCTCACCTTGGAGAAGTACGCTCTGGCAAAAGACTTCCTTACAAAAATTCTGACGAACTTCACGGAGGCCGCAAAGGTTGGTCAGTTGAATGGTTTTCTGACCAATGGTGCATTGGATCGATTAGTTCTCGCATGCGGCGGAGTTGCAAGGGATTTTCTTTCGATATTTCGACGTTCGGTTGACGTGGCGAGAGAACGCGGCGGAGGACACCGTGGAGACAGGGTTGGTGTGGAGGATGTAAAAGTGGCTGCCGGGGAGTACGACTCAGCAAAGCGTGAAGACTTCAGGCGGGATACCCTTGATGATAGCACCCCACTGGAAGAAGAGTTCAGAAAGATTCGGCAGTTCTGTCTCGAGCATAACAACACAAACTGTTTTCTGCTGGACAAGGAACAACACGGTCGTGAGGTTGACCTCATACACGAACTTGTTGACCTCAAACTGGTCCATCTTGTTCGATCGCGCGTTACCGTCAGCGGCGGGCCAGGCCGCATACATGAGCAACTGTCTTGGCTGTCACGCGTTCGGTGCCAC
>DATHTZ010000526.1:0-1608 GCA_035462675.1 Nitrospiraceae bacterium
CAACAGGTGTGATTTCCGGTACGCCCTCTGCAGCTAGCACCTTCAATTTCACCCCGCATGTCACCGACTCATTGTCGCTGACTGACACCACGCCACCGGCTCTGTCGGTCGTCATCTCTACCTCAGCGCCAAATATCACTACTCTCACTCTTCCTGACGGAACAGTGGGAACCGCTTACAACCAAACCCTTTCGGCTACCGGGGGAGCAGGAACGCTCGTGTGGAGCCCGATCTCTGGATCACTCCCATCCAATCTTTCCCTCAGCCCTGCGGGTGTCATTTCGGGAACTCCTACAGGAACCGGTACAGCCAATTTCACCGTGCAAGTCACTGACGGCTTCTCCCAGACAGACACTCAGGATTTGTCGATCATCATCAACGCGGCCCCACAGCCATTGACGATCACGACCGCTTCGCCGTTGCCTTCCGGAAAGGTCGGCGATGACTTTGGCACCGTCACCCCCGCCAGCCCCGTCACCTTAACCGCATCCGGTGGGACACCGCCTTATACGTGGTCGACGACCGTAAGCCCACCCTTACCTAGTGGATTGAGTATCGACGCAGCGGGTACGATCAGCGGGACACCAACGGCTGACGAAGCTAACATAAGCCATACGTTCACGGTGACGGATTCAACGAATCTTTCGGCAAACAAGGATCTGAGTCTGACGATCGCCCCGTAATATCAACTCTTTGCACCAGCGGAACTGATCACGTGCCACCAAACCAAAGAGGCTTGATGGAACGCGATCATCTTATTTCTTCCTTCCCCCCTCACAGTAAGTGACCTGGAGTGATCCCCAACTGTACGCGTCGAGCGAGCGATCCCCTGCCACTTACCCGGATCCAGCGAGGCGGCTGGTGTGGTTTTCATTATGCGCATCGAGCGACCCTCATCCTTCTCAATGATCCTTCCAAGCTCACTCGTTCTCTCATTGGGGATGGGGGTTGATTAATGTTCCACTGCGCGTGCACTCCAAAGGTTTCTTGCTGACTTCTTTGCAATATCACACTTTCTCTCCTAAGGGAGTCGCTGGATTGTCCTTCGCTGCGCACATCGGACGAGGACAGTTTCATCGTGCGCGTTCTGCGAGCAAGAAGGATGGTCTGGTGGCTCCCTATCCCACCCTTCTGAAGCCGCGCGTTGCGCGAGCACAGCAGATCATTAGGCTCCATCCTCTCCTCTGTTCCGTGAGCACAGGACCAACGCGGGTGTCCTCCCAATCCTTTTTATTGTGGGGGCTCTGTGAGCACAAAGACCATGCTAGCTGCTCGCCACCTCCCTAGATCGCCTCTGTACTCCCTTCCCATTACGAGTGCGAGCGGAGGCCCTACTGTCGGCGACTTGTGAGGCGGCTCGGGCACCGTATCGCCATATTTCCCACGGGATCGTGGCACAACCTTGTACCTCGACTCGGACCTGTGAATGGAACAGATGCGCGGGAACTATTCTCGCGTCGGTTGGAGAGAAGTGGCCCCGTTCGTTTGAACAGCAGCCTGAGTTTCTTCAGTGGATTCTCTGCTGATTTTCACGCTGCCCGTTCAACCGTCGGCAGCATCACGGCATAGGCTTCATCCGGTGTTTGCTTGTCCAGGCTCGAATGCGGT
>DATHTZ010000527.1:0-5823 GCA_035462675.1 Nitrospiraceae bacterium
AGGACCAGAGGAACATGGCCTTCAAGGTATCTTGCCTGCAACGATCGCTCTTCCGATCAAATCGCTCCTGCTCGTAGGGCTGACGATTGAATCCCATCGTTTCCCGGATGCCTGCCAGCATGTCTTGCAAGAGAGCGTTCAGTTCGGCCGACCCCTTTCGAATCGCGCGATAATGCCCATGGACACGTTTGGTAAATAGGGCCGCTCCCACCACCAAAAGAGGAATCGGCACGAGTGCCAACAGTGCCAGTTTCCAATTGAGCATGAACAGCATGATCATGATCCCGGTCAGCGTCAGCCCGGCCGTAATGATCTCTTCGAGCCCGTCGACGAAGATGCGCTGCATGTGCTCGGTATCGTTCAGCACCCGCGACATGATCTCGCCAGTCGGACGATTCTCGTAGAAACTGATCGAGAGTCGCTGGAGTGCTGAGAACACCTGGACGTGCAAGTCATGCACGACTTGTTGCTCTAGCCCATTGTTCAACCGAATCCGCATAGACCCGCAGAGATTCCGCAGTACATAGGCGGCACAGAGCGCGAGAAATACCCATACCAGGAGCTGGGTCTGACCGGCCTGGATCACGTCGTCGATGATGACTTTGATCAGCCACGGAGGGATCAATTCGAATGCGGTCGCCAGCCCGGCGAATAGGAACGTGCCGACCACCATGGAACGGTGCGGACTGAGATACTGAAGCACTCGAAGCAGGGTTTTCACAGGCGCAGGATCTTCACGGCGGGTTAAATAACCGGGGCGGGATCGTGTTGCCAGTACTTACTATATTCGGGAAGCTGTGTGAGCGTCGACATATCGGTCATCCGATCCAAAAACACCTTGCCGATCAGATGATCCATCTCGTGCTGGATACAGACGGCATAGAGATCGGTCGCTTCGAAATCCATCGATTTGCCATGACGATCCAGCGCCTGAACCCTCACGACTGACGGCCTCGTGACCTTTCCCCGCAACCCATCCACGCTGAGACAGCCCTCCCAGTTTTCGACTTGCTCCGGACCATAGAAGACAATCTTGGGATTGATGAGGACAGTTTGAGGAAATCCATCATCCCCTTCACACCCCATCACGACCAATTGAATCGAACGCGACACCTGAGGCGCCGCCAATCCAATCCCTGGCTCACTCAGCATCGTCTCAATCAAATTGTCGATGAATTGCTGCAGATCGTACGTGCGAATGTCGCGAGGATCGACCGCGGCCGCCATCTGGCGCAAGACGGGATTGCCAAGCTTTGCAATCCTGAGCTTAGACATAGAATGTTTCTCTCATCCCTCTATCGTCTATCAAGACATACGACAAGGCGTGGACTCACAAAATATAACACAGGATTTTTTACCCCCGCAAGGCGTACGAGACGGACGACACAAGGAAGGGCCGTCCAATCTGTCTTCTTCGCGCGCTTCTCACCTATTCGATCCCCCACGCCGCGGCGTATCATCGAGCCCGAGCAGGCCGTTTCGGATCCAACATTTCGAAGCTATCCTTCTGGCCGTTCCACCATTCCAGCCACTCGGCCGCCCACTCTTGACGGTCTTGTTTGGTCGACGTCTCCCAATCGTGGAACTCCGTTTCATGTCGAGTCAGAATCCAGAGCGACTGCACCGCTGAAAGCGCGACAAATCGTTCCTCATCGGGAATCATCCCGATCAGAACCGGGATCACCGATTTCTCTCTGACATACCGAGCCTCGAACGCGGCGGCCTTCCGAATCGACGAATTTTGATCGTTCGCCATCACCTCGATCGCCTCCACAACTTTGGCCGCATCCAATCGAACGGCTACCCGCAAGGCATGTTCACGCACACGTGGAATCTCGTTCGGTTCCTTCGCCGCGGCGACGAGAGCCGGAACCGCCGAAGCCGCCTTCAACATCGAAATCGTTTCAATGGTGTTGTAGCGAATGCGCGGTCCCGGCATGGTCAAGCCCTTGACCAGGACCGGGACAGACGGCTCGCCGAGATGCACGAATTCCCCCATCGCCCAAAACTCTTGCGCGCCTTCTAGCAATGGCAAGAGCGCCTCCGCCCGCTGGACCTCTCCTGACGTCAACGATTTCGTATTCTGTGGGACGGATTCAGCCGACAGATCCTGTCCCTTCGGAGGCGCCTCGTAGGGTACCTGGACCGGGATGACCCATCCTTTTATTATTGGTTCAGCCCATAGGGTCTGAGCCATTCCTACCAACACAACGAAGAAGACGATTCCCCAGGAATACGCATGTCGTTGCTGCACGGTCATCCCCTTTCTTCCTCTTCACCGTCGTATATATCGTGGCGCGAACCTGAAACCTACCCATAGAGCCGGCATACCCCTTCCGATCGACTCTCGATGGGGATAAGAGCGTATGGCTAATGGCGTATAGTAGGAGCAAAGACACTCTGGTTCATCTGAAGCATATGCTATTGGCTGTAGGCCATATGCTCTTTTCTTCACACGAGAGACGAACGACGTACGCAGAGATGGACTTGCGAGGAAGGGATCGACGGCACAAGATCACCCAGTTCAGAAATCGAGTCCTACCTTAGAATTGGAGTCGCGAAGATGCTTGCGGACCCGGACTTGCTCGTGATGCTTGCGCAAGAGCTGTCGCCGAATGACGTCACGATCCTCGGCCACGATGCGCACCAATCGATCGACATCTTCCGCATGTTCGCGGACTAATTCGGACAACTTTGCCATTTGACTTTCAAGGTGCTCTACCCGCCGGAGCGCATCGGCACTGCGGTCCGGGACCGGCTTTTGAGCCACCCTCTGTCTCACCAGCGACGTGACTAGGACATCCCGCTTCATGCTCACTCCTTTGCTGAATACTCACCGATTTTTCCGGACTGTCCTGCGTAGTATCGTCTCAGATTCTCGCGTTGTCAACGAGTATGCTTTCTTTCTATTTCCTCTGTGTCCTGTTACAATTCGCCCCAATGCTGAACATGTTCACCATGTTGCTGGCGGGCGGGAAGGGCGAGCGTCTTCAGCCCCTCACCGAACATCGTGCCAAACCGGCGGTTCCCTTCGGCGGGAAGTATCGCATTATCGATTTTACGCTCAGTAATTGCCTCAACTCGGGGCTTCGAAAAGTCGCTGTCCTTATCCAATACAAATCCCACTCGCTCGACCGCCACATCCGCACAGGCTGGAACATCCTGAATGCCGAACTCGGCGAATTCATGGCTTCGATTCCACCCCAGCAGCGGATCAGCGAAGAATGGTACCAAGGGACCGCCGACGCGGTCTATCAAAACCTGTTTCTGCTCGACGCCGAACAACCGGACTATGTGCTGATCCTGGCCGGTGACCATATCTACAAGATGAACTATATGGAGATGTTCCATTGGCTGATCGCCAAAGGCGCCGATGCTGTGGTCGGCGCGATCGATATTCCGATCGAAGAGGCCCATCGATTCGGCGTGATCCACGTGGATGAAGATTTCCGGATTACGGACTTCATCGAGAAGCCGGCCCAGCCGCCGTCGATCCCCAACGATCCGACACGTGCCTTTGGCTCAATGGGCATCTACCTGTTTCGCACCAACGTCCTCCGCGAACAATTGATTGCCGATGCCCAGGAGGGCGGAAGTCACGACTTCGGGAAAAATATCATTCCGCGAATGATTCGCGATCGACCTGTCTATGCCTACAAATTTGTCGATGCAAACAACAAAGACGTGAAGTATTGGCGGGACATCGGCACCTTGGACGCGTATTGGGAAGCGAACATGGACCTTGTCGCAGTGGATCCTCTTTTTAACCTCTACGACCAACACTGGCCGATTCGAACATACCAAGGGCAATTTCCACCGGCCAAATTCGTCTTCTCGCAAGACTATCAAGGCGGCAGAATGGGCGTGGCTCTGGATTCCATCGTCTGCGGCGGCTGCATTATCTCCGGCGGCCGAGTACAGAACTCCGTGCTGTCGCCGAACGTTCGCGTGCAAGACCATGCGGATGTGCGTGAATCGATTATCATGGAAAACGTCGTCATCGGCGCGCAGAGTCGGGTCAGACGAGCCATCATCGACAAGGATGTCATCATCCCGCCTAACTCGGAAATCGGGTATAACCGAGAGGCCGATGCCCAGCGATTTACCGTCACCGAATCCGGCTTGGTCGTGATTGCAAAGGGAACGAAACTGCATGCCTCCCTCGATTCATCCGGTTGATCTGATCATCGCGCTTCGCGACAAGCATTTGACCCCTGCCATCGTGTTTCTCACGTCGCGCCGTGCATGCGATGAGGCGATGCAGGCCTTCGACCATAGCCGCATCCTTCTCCCGCTGCCTCGTCAGCAGGCCATCGCCGATGTGCTGGACAAGGTAATCGCCCAATATCCCAGCATCGCCGATCATCCGCTCATTCCGACCGTCCAGCGCATCGGCGTGGCGGCGCATCATGCAGGCCATCTGCCCTCGTGGAAAATTGCGGTTGAAGAACTGATGCGTCATGGCTGCCTCGATGCCGTCTTCGCCACGACCACACTGGCCGCCGGAGTCGACTTCCCTGCGCGAACCGTCATCATCACGCAATCCAGCATCCGCAAGTCGCGCGACTTCATGGACTTGACGATCGGCGAGGTGCAGCAGATTGCCGGCCGCGCGGGGCGCCGCGGGAAAGATCTCGTGGGCTTCGCCATCGTCACCCCCTCGCCCTACATCGATCTACATGTGCTGACCAAAGGCTTCACCGGCCATCCAGAAGCGATCAACAGCCAATTCGTCATCAGCTATCCGATGGTCCTCAACCTCTTGAAAGCGCATCCTCTCGATCAAATCCAACCGATTCTCGCCAAAAGTTTTGCGCAATTTCAGCTCAACCAGCGCGCTGAGGTCTTGGAACGGAAGCTGGACGATTTGCGCGATCAGATGGAACCGTTCGGGCCGCGCGTGTGTACCGACTGGATCACAGAATGGCAGACCTTCGACCAGGTCCGCCGGCAGAAATCGCACCGTACCCCCGTCAGAAGGCATGAACCACCGGAAGTCGCCGCACGCTTTCACTTTCTCACCCCCGGTCGCGTGGTGGGCTTCGGCCGCAGCCGAGGCGTGGTTCTGCGGCAGTATCGCAGCAAGGGACAAAAGAGCCCGATGATCACGGCACTGCGTTTAGGCGGAGGCATTACCGAATCTCCTGCCTCCACAGTAACCGAAGTGTCCGACCGTGTCCTCGACTGCGTGGACGCGCCGATCTATCCCTGGTGCACGCCGGAGAGCGTGGAAGAGTTACTCCATCACCTGGAAGAGTTGCCTGGCAGGCTTCCTGAGCTTCCCATCCTGATTCCGAAGGACGATGAACCGATTCCTGACGCTATCGTGCAAACCCTGGGCGATTTTGCCTGCCCAGCCTGTCCTTCGCGTTCCGCCTGTCAGAGGGACTATCCCCTCGCCTCCAAACTCCGGCAAGAACAACATCGACACGTCAAATCGATCCAAGCTTTGAGGACGAGTCTCTGGCACCGTTTCCAGGAAAAGATCGACGTCCTGCAACAGTTCGGGTATCTCACACCGACGGCCCATCTGACCGAAGACGGCGAATGGGCCAGGCTCATCCGCATCGACCACTCGCTGCTCATCACAGAATTGCTCCGGGCCGATGCGTTCAACGGAGCCGATCCCGCCATGCTGGCTGCCGTCATGTCGAGCATCGCGCACGACGACGATCGCCCCGGCGCGTTCCCTCGCGTCAGTTCCGGATTGGCTTCATTGCTCGGACAGGTTCGAAAGCTGGCTGCTTCGCTCTCGCCGCATGAAGATCCCCCACTCTTACGTGCCGACATTGCCGCGGTGACGGAACGCTGGATCGGCGACCC
>DATHTZ010000528.1:0-7949 GCA_035462675.1 Nitrospiraceae bacterium
TCATGGTCAATTTCTTTAAACCAGGAGAAGCCATGAATCTGCCACTTCCCGATCTCCATGAACGTCTTGAAATCGAACGGGGTGATTTCTCACTCAAAAATTTCCTGTACCATATTTTCCCGTCCAGCGTCATAGACGCGATGGCAAAGAATGAAATTCTGCAGATCGTCGTGTTTTCTTTATTTTTCGGGGTGGCAACTGCCGCCCTCGGTGAACGAGGCAATGTGATTACTCATTTTTTTGATACGGCAGCACATGTCATATTAAAAATTACGGGGTATGTGATGAATCTTGCGCCCTTCGCGGTATTTGGCGCGATGACCGCCATTGTTGCCAAGCAAGGGCCAGGCATTTTACAGACGTATTTCTTGTTCATCGGCGAATTCTACGTGAGTCTGTGTCTGCTCTGGTCTGCACTAATCCTGGCGGGCTTTTGTGTCATCGGCAAGCGCGTGGTGTCGTTAATGCGGCAGGTCAAAGAGCCTATCCTCTTGGCCTTCTCCACATCAAGCAGCGAAGCGGCGTTTCCAAAAACAATGGAAGAGTTGGGCAAATTCGGCTGCAAGGATACCGTCGTCAGCTTTGTGCTGCCACTGGGGTATTCCTTTAACCTAGATGGCAGCATGATGTACATGACGTTTGCTTCGCTGTTCATTGCCCAATCATATGGCATGGATTTACCACTTCCGACACAGATCAGCATGCTGTTGGTACTGATGTTGACGAGTAAAGGCATTGCAGGTGTGCCCAGGGCCTCCCTGGTCGTGATTGCAGGAACCTTGGCCACGTTCAATATTCCGGAAGCGGGTTTGGCGTTGCTATTAGGAATCGATCCTCTCCTGGATATGGGGCGAAGCGCAACCAATGTCGTGGGTAATAGCATTGCGACCGCGGTCGTTAGCAAGTGGGAAGGTGCATTGAGCCATGGAAACCACGGAGGCCAGCAATTGTCATAACACATAACAAATCAAGCAGACGGACTCGCCGCCACCCACCCCGGCCTGCCGATTTTCAGCATGGTGTTGAGCATTGTGAGCCGACTGCCTATGCAGACCGTCAACGCCATCGGCTTCACTTCCCCGGTTGACAGAGATGCTCGTAGAAGGTCTGCCCTCACTGCCTCGACATTTCTGGTCTTGTCAAGGCAGCTGACTCCTCTGGTTTGTTTGGGCTATCTGGTCTATCCTATTAGCGTGTTTCGACGAACGAGAACGGCCAGATAGCTCCCATCGCACGTGGCAACTCAGATACCACAAGCTCAAGCCCATTTTCCCATGCATCTTTCAATCATCATTCCAGCTTTTAATGAAGAGCGCCTAATTGAACGCTGTCTCCAGTCTATTACTTCGTCACTCGCCGAGAACTTCAAGCCTGGGTTTACATCAGAAATTATTGTGGTCGACAATAATTCGACCGACAACACGGCCAATCTGGCAAAGCAGGCAGGGGCGCAGGTCGTGTTTGAGCCGATCAATCAAATCGGCCGGGCACGCAATGCCGGCGCAGCTGAGGCGACAGGAGATTGGTTGCTGTTTGTGGATGCCGACAGCATGCTAAATCCGGGATTGTTCGCTGATATCTTGCGGCTGATTGACGACGGGAAGAGTGTCGGTTGTGGCAGCACAGTACATATGCACGGATTGCCTTGGTGGGCGAACTTGACCTTGCAACTGTGGTTAAGCACGTCGATTCTCTTTCGCTGGGCGTCGGGGGCCCTGATCGTGTGTCGCAGCGATGCGTTTCGTGATGTCGGTGGTTTCAACCAGGAACTCTACGCTGCTGAGGAAATAGGATTAAGTCAACAGCTCAAGCGGTGGGGGCGGCAACGCGGCCTTCAATTCATCATCTTGACACGGCATCCGCTGGAGACATCGTCACGCAAGGTGGCGCTCTACTCTGCGCACGAGGTTACCGGACAAATCCTGCGAGTCATCCTCCATCCACGCCGGACGTTGCAAGACAAGAAGCAGTTATCGGTTTGGTATGATGGAAGACGTTAAATTGCCCCTTCCACTGCGAAGATCTTGCAATCTACCATTTCGTGGCGCGTGGCGAGGAGGTGGTTCATCTGGTTTCTCATCGTCTGCTTGATTCACTCACAGAAGCAGCCACCGCTGAGACTGCTTGACTGCGCAGTCTCTGGGCGCGTAGCATCAGAAAGAAGACGTTTCAGCCACGCTGACTGTCTCATCTCTCGCGCTTCGTCGCCCTTCCCAACGCGACCGATTCTCCAGTCTCCGCCGCTCCAACGCCGGTAGCACACTCCGCACACGTTCACGAGACGATCATATCGCGACAAGGAGGGATCCACATGTCAACGAGGCCTATTTCCGACCGCATTCTCGAACTACTCCAGGGCTCCAAAGATTGCGAATTCGATACCTTGGTGGCGCGCGCTCCGGAGTTCAACCCTAGCGAGATCTATCAAGAGATCTCGCGCCTAAGCCGGGCGGGGAAAGTGATCATCACACGAGGCGTGGGGATCTTCACCATCAGACAGGCTGCGGTTGTCGGCTAAGCGGGGGGAATGAACAGAGCCAGCCCCCACATCTGAAGAGTAAGAGAGAAAAGCACACTCGATCAATGCCCAGATATTGGGATGGATTGGGCTACGCCATGACCGTATAATGCCCCCGTTTCTTCACCATCCCTACATGGTTTCAGCAGTACGTGACACGATTGGTGCATGAGCCGACTGAGAGTGTTACATGAGTCATCTTCGGCTCGTAGAACTTCGATTCCCTGTCGCCCTTGTGTTGTCGGTCGCCTGTCTCGCCGCTCAAGCGTCTTGCACCTGTGCTACCCCCTAACATTTCTCGCATCGCTCAGAGGCTCTACCTGCCGAAGCATACACCTCACCTCTTCGCTTGTACCTTCTGTTGTCCACACGTGCGGGCCATCGACATTCTGAGGTACCTACATAGTTTTTCCCCAGCGGGATAGAGATGATCCTGCTCATGTATCGCCTGCGTGCCGATCACTTCAAGAAAATTCCTTCTCCAACACAACGAGGATACGAAAGGCGAGGTATCGACTCAAGACGTCCAAGGATCGTTCAACGGTCAGGACAGGACGCATCATCCACGTCGGTATCAAAGACGCATGCTCAAATCCTCCGCTGAGCGGATAGGCAAAGAAGGCCAGTCGATGATGACGGAGTTTCTTCAAGTTTGGGTACAACTCCTGAAAGCGCCGGCTTGATCGTTCAAAGAGAATGGTTGAGATGGCTTGGTTTGCGTCGAATGGATTTCGCCCAAACTGTGTAGGGCTCAAGGCGAGAGGATCTTGGTCGAAATCTACCGGTTCAGAATGCAAGAAATGGTAGATGGGCCAAGAGCTGGCGGAGATGTAGGGATCCATGATGATGACGCGGCCTCCAGGCTTCAGGACGCGGAGTGCCTCATCAAAAAAATACCGAACGTTCTCAAGATGGTGAAGGGCATCAAACAACACAATATTCGCAAGACTGCTTCTGACAAATGGGAGCTGTTGTGCATCCACAACCGCATCTAACCACGGCAATTTGACGATATCTGTACACACCACGGACGGCACAAACTCCTTGAGGTTCCCTGTCCCGCCACCAACTTCAAGGGTCCGCCCTGGCTGGAGCCACTCGGCAATTTCCTGATACCACTCCCTGTAGAGCAACCGGAGGGCGGGCTTCTTCTGCCACACAAGCTGGTGTCGCCGTAACATCTCACTCGACATTAGACGGCCTTCAGCCGGAAGAAACCGAATACGGTCATCTTCAACAGGAGCCAGCCGTGCGTGAAGCGATGGATATTGGTGGTGCCGTAGGTTCGCTCCTGGTATCGAATGGGCACTTCCAGAATCTTGAGGTTGAGCTTGGATGCCCCGAACAACAGGTCGAAATCTCCGAAGGGGTCAAACTCGCCGAAATACGACCGGTTGGCGGCGATGCGTTCGTAGTCCTTTCGAAACAACACTTTCGTTCCACAGAGTGTGTCCTTGATCCGTTCGCCGAGTAACCAGGAAAACGTCATGCTGAAAAACTTATTTCCCAATAGATTCAAATAGCGCATGGCCTCGTGTTCCATCGGATAGACCAACCGGCTCCCGTTGATGAACTCTCCCTTGCCACTCACAATCGCATCGTAGAATTTAGGGAGATCTTCAGGGGGCATGGTGAGATCGGCATCGAGAATCATGAGAATATCTCCCGTGGCATACGCAAAGCCCTTGCGCACGGCGTCACCCTTACCCTTTCCACCTTGCACGAGACACGTGATGTCCTTCCCGGGGTATTGCGCGATCACCCGCTGAATCTCATCGGGGGTTCCATCGGTCGAGTGGCCATCGACAAAGATGATCTCTTGGTTACGACCAAAGGATGGAAGACGAGCGATTGCCGCTTCGATGTTCCCCTTTTCATTGCGGCAGGGAATGATGACACTCACCTTCTGCCGTTCACGAATAGGCGCGGTTCGTATCCGGGCCACCACATAGTGGCAGAGGCACAGGTGGTTCAGTCCTGGAAGATATGCCAAGAGTCGATTCGCGATGGTCGAAAGAATTGGGACGCCCGTTGGCATCAACAAGCGCCGTTCCGCCTTGACGACCTCATAATCGGCCAGCCGGAGAAGATTCCTGATATCCCCAGGCGAAAGCCAGCTTTGCTTCGCTTGCGGCATTTTTAGACCCATCTGTTCCAACAGGCTTAAGCATGGCTCCCACAAGAAGTTGTAGTAGGCAATGACGACGCGGGTCGTGGGCCTGCAACAGTGGCGAAGCCGCTTGAGTGTCGCCTCAACGTCGAGCAGATGTCCGACGAGATCGACAAGTAGAATGACATCGAACGTCTCATCAAGTTCCAGCGCTTCTCCATCGCCGACCAGAAAATCCAATTCCGGATGGCGCTTGGAGGCTTTCTGAACCATGGCCTCGCTGAGATCAATACCTAATCCTCGCCGTGGCTTGAGTGCCGAGAGCTGATCACCCAACCCGCATCCAATTTCTAAAATGCTCAAGCCCTCTGGTATCAAGAATCTCAAGTAGCGTCGTTGATCGTTGTAATAGTAGGACGCCCGCTGCTGCCAAGACTCTCGCTCCGATGCCAACCGGTCGAATTGTTCCCGAATGGCTTGCTTCTTGAGGATAGCTTTCTGTCCGATAGCCGGCGACAGGGAACGCTGCGGGGGAGGAGCAACGAGTAGGTTCATCGGCACGAGACCACCCATGATAGCCGAGCAAGACTGGCGGACTGTTTCGGCTGGCCCTTCTGGTTCGTTCTGTTCATCTAGTGAGTCTAGTTCACACAAACAAACCAATTAGAGCAAACAAAATCCCATTTCCCCCTACAAAGGCCCCGACCATCTTTGGGAAGCCATGGCCTTGGAGATTTTGGTGAAATCGCTCACGTGATGCAGGGCGATACGGTGAACAGTCATCCAGTTGCCGAGCCAGGCGTTCGTGGATGGCACCGGCGTGGGACAACGCATCAAAGGTTTGGCCCATCACATCTGGATGCACATCCAGGTCGGCCACGAGATGCGCGCCAAGGTCCTCTCACAATTGCACAGCCCTGAGAGCGACTCGACCTGACTATCGAAGATGCTTGCTGGAAAGGACGCAGGAAAGAACTCACACCTGTGCGCAAGCTGCTCTGTGATGTGATATTCGGGGACTTCGCATACGGTAACGATCTATCCCGCATTATTCACGAAGCTTCTGCTGCAAACGCGGATACGCGGCTACGACGGGCAGTCTCGCGTCGCGGCTGCACACTTTCGCGACGAACCTTCATGAATAATGCGGTCTTGCCGGCCTGAACCGCTCCTTTTTTCACTTCGCTGTCGTGGCATGAACCGGCCGCTGATCGGCCAGGTCGCCGCATCCACCCACAGAGAAAAACGGGACATTCTGAAAGGAACCTGGGCGCCCAGAACCCATATCTCGGCGCGTGGCGGGGATCTGGCTCGTCTCGTTTCTTCAGTCTGTCTTGTGGGTGTGGTTCGACGAACGAGGGAGGCAAACCCGCTCCACGTACCGAATAGACCGCCTCTGAATCTCCCCTATCACCCAACGGTGGACCATTCAGGCGTGAAAGGGTAACATGTCCCCCATTGTTTCCCAAGGTTGTCAACCTCGTATCGGAGGAAGAGTGGACATGACTAGAATGGCCTGGGTGCTTAGTAGCTCCGTGATACTGACCGTCGTTGGGCTCACACCAGATCTCATCATCACAGGAATGGCAACACCTGCGCTTGCCGATTCTTTCAATGCCAAACCCGGTGCTTGGGAAATAAATCTTACGACTCTGACGACGGGTATGCTCATACCACCTGAGGTGCTCGCCAAGATGCCACCGGACCAACGTGCCAAGATTGAGCAATCTATGCAGACACGTTCCGGAAAACCGATGACTCACGCTTCAAAAGAGTGTGTCACTCAAGATGATCTGGACCAAAACCGCATGATCAAGGAGGAAAACGAAGAAGACGGGCCCCAATGCACGACTAAAGTCATCTCGAAATCCTCAAGCAAACTCGTGATCGAGCGGACATGCCCTGCGCCTCGCGCCTCCACCTCCCACATGACCATGGAGGCCAAGACGCCTGAGAGTATCGTAGGCAGCATCGATATGACACGAGCAGGATCTGGCAAAGTTCATGTGGACATCAAGGGCCGCTGGCTGAGCGCAAGTTGCGCTGAGATCAAAGATCGCGATTGAGCAAGAGACAGATTACGCTGCCAGGCTCGTATCGTGGCAAGGATCTGGTTCATCTGGATGGTTCGGTTCATCCCGTATGCCTTGTTCCAAGAACGAAGCAAACCAGACATATCGATACACTGCCAGGAGTCGTCGCTCGCCGGTTTCCGAGCGATTTACTCTCTTGGTACACACCATTCGCTCTGCGCTCCTGCCTCACAATCGCGTACTTCGGCGGAACGCTCAGAAACACCTGCACATGGTTTTTGTCCACTTCCAACTCTTTGATCTCAAAACCATGATGTTCCGCTATCTCCAAAAAAATAATTCTCGTATGCGCTCCAACACGGTTCCTTTTTCCCCCTCCTTCTAGGCGGGGCATCTTAATGCGTTTTTCGTGAGTCGAATATTGGCGCGCCGGGCTTGCACCCTCTCGACCAGGCTCAGCAGGATAGAGCCTTCACGAGGCGCAGAAGCTGTGCAAACCTGGCTGCCTAGGCCCGCATGATTCATGAGCGCTTCTGCTGCAATCATGGTTCGCTGCTGCGACGCGCCCTCGAAGGAAAGGCCCCTCGCTTGCCCACTCGACGTACTGTTTGAGCATGCCTCGGAGCCGCGCGGCTCCACATGCCCGTCTCGCAACGAACCGTCATGAATCATGCGGGATAGCGATCTACCACATGGGCGAGGAGAATAGACAGCCTCGGAGAATTCCAAGACGCAGCGGACGTGCCACTAAACTGAGATTGCACAAAAAGACTCCTGATAATCATCTCGAAGGCTCCTCATTGGAGTAGAAGGCACGTCATGGAGACATACGGTTGACTCACCACCGAGAGAAGGGTCAGATGAAACACGATGTCGGGATTGATCTGCATGGCGGCAACAGTGTCATCGTGATCCTTGATGAGGAAGGCCGTATCCTCTACCAGCAGCCACTTCGCAACGAGCTGGCGGAAGTCCTCGCAGCCTTCGCGCCCTTCCGTGAGACCCTCCAGGGTATTGCCGTGGAGTCAACGTACAATTGGTATTGGATCGTTGATGGTCTAATGGATGCGGGATACGTCGGATCGTTCGTGAGGTAGAGGCCACCGGGTGCTGCACCCAGTGCCTGATTCAAGGTATGATACGAATGAACCTCTTGCACCCTTGTTAGGAGGAGTAAAAAATGCGCTAGGGGATGCTCGTGCTTACCTCATTTGATGGGAAGCTTTCATTATTGGCCAAGTCAACGGCGGTGATCCTGAAGTAGTAGGTGCTTCCGACTGGTAGCCCT
>DATHTZ010000529.1:0-4833 GCA_035462675.1 Nitrospiraceae bacterium
AAGCCGCCAAGAAATGGGACTCGACCCGCTATTACAACGACCCGAGTTACTACCTCTCTAACGACCTGGTGAAGCCCTATCGTGTCGGCATGTCTTGCGGATTCTGCCACGTCGGCCCGAACCCCGTGAAGCCGCCGCACGATCCTGAGCACCCCGAATGGAAGAATCTAAGCTCCAATGTCGGGGCGCAGTACTTCTGGCTCGATCGTATCTTTGCATGGGAAGCCGACGAGAGCAGCTTTCCGTATCAGATTTTCCACACCTCGCGTCCGGGCGCACTCGATACCTCGCTGATCTCAACCGACTACATCAACAACCCACGCACCATGAATGCGATTTATCAGTTGGGTCCGCGGCTGGAAATGGCCAAGCGCTGGGGCCACGAAACCCTGAGCGGCGGCGCTCTGAACAACCGGCAGTTCAATGACTATGTCAAAAGCGGACCCCTCACGATGTTTTTTGAACCACCGAATACCGTCTGGACGCCACGCGTTCTGAAAGACGGTGCGGATTCGGTGGGGGCGATGGGAGCGCTCAATCGCGTCTTCCTCAACATCGGATTGTTCAGCGAAGAATGGCTGCTGCATTTCAAACCGTTAACCGGCGGCCAAGCGATCACGCCGATACAGATCGCCGCCGCGCGTAAAAATTCCGCCTACTGGGAGGCGACAGAAGCACAGACCCCGAACATGGCCCTCTTCTTCCTTAAGGCAACCGCGCCGCACAAATTGAAAGATGCCCCTGGAGGGGACGGCTATCTCTCCAAGGACGTCGCGCAACTGACGCGCGGCAAGATCGTCTTCGCCGAACGCTGCGCACGCTGCCACTCAAGTAAGCTGCCTACTCCGGCAATCGGCCTCGATCCTCAAGGCTGCGCAGGGTCCGGATATTTGGCCTGTTGGAACAAGTACTGGCAGTGGACGAAGACCGACGAGTTCAAACGAGAAATGAGGAAGATCGTGTCGGCCGACGATTTCCTCGAGAACAACGTGCTCTCGACCGATATGCGCGTCCCCGTCACGCTGCTTGAGACGAACGCCTGCAGTCCGCTCGCGACCAATGCCATCGCCGGCAACATTTGGGACAATTTCTCCTCGCAGTCCTATAAGGACTTGCCTTCGGTCGGGTCCATCACGGTGCACCACCCCGTAACAGGCGAGCCGCGCACGTACACAATGCCTGCAGGTGGAGTGGGCTACACGCGCGTCCCGTCGCTCGTAAGCCTCTGGTCCACAGCGCCGTTCTTTGTCAACAACAGCCTTGGACGATTCGATCCGAGCCCCAGTGTGGAAGCCCGCACCCGGTCTTTTCAACACTCCATCGAACAGCTGTTGTGGCCCGAGAAGCGGGAGAGAGACCCGATCCTGGGTGACAAGGTTCCGGGCGTGATCGACCGGACAACGACGAGGAGCTATCTGCGAATTCCGAAAGGCTATCTACCGGACTTTCTTCAAGGCGTCGTGGAACTCGAAGAGAAAATCCTTCCGGATGTGCAGCTGCTTCCCAACTCGTTCAAGGAGAATGGGCTTGAAATCGGGCCCATTCCGAAAGGCACGCCGGTCAATCTCCTGACGAATTTGACTGTGCTCCCCGACGACGCCGGTATGATTGATCGGTTCCTGCATAAGAGGAAGCTTGTACGCTCGCTGATCAAGATCAAACGCGCTCTGAAAGCATTACCCCAGGATGCTAGCGACGAAGAGGCGCGGAAGGTGTTTCGAGAGAAAGGCGTGGTGGAATCTCTGCTCGAGTTGAGCAAGTGCCCCGACTTCGTCGTCAACCGAGGTCACTATTTCGGGACGGATCAATTACAGCAAGAAGAGAACGAGCAGGGCTTGAGCGACGAAGACAAGCGAGCGCTGATTACATTTCTCCAAACGTTCTGAGTCCCATCAGCGATGGGCTTTCCGATGGGACCAATCTCACGACGAACATTTCTGAAGCTGGCTGCCGTGACAGGGGCGACCCTGTCACTGGGAGGCTGTTCCCTCCTAAAGTCTTCACGCTCGGAAACCGCTGGTTGTGTCGGAGCAGGAACGGCTGCGGACACGGAGTTCGACTACATCGTCGTGGGGTCGGGCGCTGGAGGGGGACCGGTGGCGGCTCGCTTAGCGGAGGCAGGGTACAACGTGCTGCTTCTTGAGGCAGGTGGCGAGGAGGAGAACGCGAATTATTCGGTCCCGGCATTTCACCCGTTGTCCACAGAGGACCAGGATCTTCGATGGGACTACTACGTCCGGCACTACGCCAACGAGGACCGGCAAAACAACGATTCCAAGCGAGACAAAGAAGGAAAGGGAATCTGGTATCCGAGAGCCGGCACGCTCGGAGGGTGTACGGCACACAATGCCATGATTACCATCTATCCGCACGAAACTGACTGGGACCGCATCGCCCAACTGACCGGCGATGACTCGTGGTCCTCCGAAAGAATGCGCAAGTACTTTCAGGAGGTCGAGCGATGCCACTATTGCTCGAGGACTTTGAACTTTGTGACCGGAGGTCGTCACGGATTTCAGGGATGGCTCTCCGTTGAACGACCTACTCCCGAGACATTCGAAAAGGTGATCAAGAACGATCCACAGCTTGAGCGCATTCTCACTGCCGTTGCCCTTAGCACGCTGGAAGACCTCCCTGGGTCCACCCTGGACGCCATTGTCCATCGAGCCATTCCGAAGCTATTCAGCGCAGCCTTGAAAGAAGACATTAATCATATGGATTCCATAAAGTACCGTCCGGAAGGATTGTACCTCATCCCTCTGGCTACCCATGGTGGGAGGCGCGCCGGCGTGCGTGATCGCATCCGAGAAGTGCAAAAGAACTGTCCTCATCGGTTGAACGTTAAAACCAATGTCCTGGTCACCAAAATACTGTTGGAGAGGTTCACTACCTCGAAAGGAGAACAGTTCAAAGCTATCGGGGTGGAATGCTGCGAAGGAGCGCATCTGTATCGAGCGGACCCCAAGACCGGTCCAGCCACGCCGGCGCCAAAGGAATTCCGCGCGAAGAGAGAAGTCATCCTCTCGGCCGGGGCGTTCAATACTCCTCAACTACTCATGCTGTCTGGAATCGGTCCGCGGGCTGAACTCGAACGGCATGGCATTCCGCTGCACATCGAACGGCAGGGGGTCGGCAAGAACTTGCAGGACCGCTATGAAGTGGGAATTGTGTACAAGATGAAGGAAAACTTCTCGACCTTGGCACAAGCGAAGTTTGAAGCCGATGAGCAGAACGATCCGGTCTATCGGGAGTGGAAATATGCGACTCCGGAAGAGCGGAAGCAAGGCAAGGGATTTTTGTACTCCAGTAACGGTGTGGTCATTGCGGTTCTTAAGCGTTCATCCATAGCCAAAAGTGCAAAGCAAGATCCAGATCTCTTTATATTCGGCCTGCCTTCAGATTTCAGAGGGTACGAGCAAGGTTATTCAAAGAACATCACTGTTAAGGACCACTTCACCTGGCTCGTGCTGAAAGCTCATACTCATAATACCGGCGGAGAAGTGACGCTTCGCTCCAATGACCCCCGCGATACGCCAAACATTAATTTCAAATACTTGGAAGAAGGGAATGATCCGAATAAGGGCAAGGAAGACCTGGACGCCATGGTTGAAGCGGTGGCGTTCATTCGTACGATCATGAATCGCCTGGTCGAGGGAGGGCAGGCCGAGGAAATCTGGCCAGGACTCAGCGTCTCAGACAACGCATTGCGGAAATGGATCATGAACGAAGCTTGGGGGCACCATGCATCCTGCTCCTGTAAGACAGGAGCCGACGGAGATGCCTCGGCGGTGCTGGATAGCAATTTTCGAGTCCGCGGTACCACGAACCTCCGCGTGGTCGATGCCTCGGTCTTTCCCTATATTCCCGGCTTCTTCATCGTCACCCCGATCTACATGATCGCCGAGAAGGCCAGCGAGGTCATTTTAGCGGACGCCAAGCACGCTTCAGGATGAACAGACCGAGCAGATCCTCAAAACGGCCGCCCACTTCGTATGCGGTCTAGTCTATCTGGTTTGTTGAGTTCATCGAGTTGGTCTTCTGATGCTGAAGGACTCTTACCGCATTCTGCAGGACAAGACCCGCCGCAAGCGCCGGTGAATCCAATTAGATTCTCTTAGAATCAAAATGGATTCAGTTGAGATCGCGCTGGTCATTGCGCTCCGCCCTCGTGTTTTCCTTCTATAGCACAAAAACTCGATGTTTTTGAGGCAATCCACGAAGGGTTGCTCAGAAGCGACCAGAGAACCCCACTGGCACATCAATTGCTGTATGCCTCGTCAGGAAGTCATCAGATGAGGGGCACGAGCCGAGAGACCGCCAGAAAGCGCGTTCCTCGTGAAGCGCACCTGAAAAATAGTGGTGAGTGCTGAGCACCTGGAAGTTCTGGGTTCTGGGTTGGCCGGATAAGCTGACTGGGAAGTTCTGAGCTAATTCCATCATCGCCAGTTTACACTCAGAACTCAAAACTCAGAACTCGCTCAAGCAGCGGACATGAGGCGGGACGAGCAGACACCATCAGTCATTGGGCTCACGCGTGAGCACTCACTGGCGAGGGTTCAGGCCTGAAAACCCAATGGCGACGTGATTCAGGAGCATACCCAACCGGACCCTCCTCCTGGTTGCTAGTCTCCTGGTTGCCTGAGCGTCAACGCCACGGGAGCCCCGGCTCCGCGAGACCCGGAGCTGCGGCTCCCTCCTTATAGATAGCAAGTTCTCGAGTTGAGTTGGTCTTTCTGGTCTATCTCGTTTGCCTGGTTTTTTGGTTGAACGAAACTACCAAGATGAACCAGATAGACCATACAGACCGGACAGACAAAATAGACCAGACAAACC
>DATHTZ010000530.1:0-2249 GCA_035462675.1 Nitrospiraceae bacterium
CGGTCGCCGATCAAGTGCTGTCCATTTACGCAGGCGTCAACGGATACCTGGACGATGTCCCAGTTGATAAAGTGCAACAGTTTGAAGCCGACCTGCTGCACTATGTACAGCAGCATCATCCCGAGTTGAAAAAGGAAATCGCGAGTATCGGGAAAATCGACGACACGGTCGCCGGCAAAATGAAAGAGATTATCACGACCTTTAAACAGAAGATGGGGTTCGGCGCCAAGTAGCCATCAACGCGTCGCCATCGGCCTTCAGCTCTGGGCTAAAGGCTGATTGCCCAAACGAAGAAACCATGTCGAGTCTTAAATCGCTAGGCTGTAACAGCATTGCGGCGTTTAAGAATACACAATGATTACCAAGGCCATGAAGATGACGGCCGCGGCGGAACATGGCGCCAGGATGGAGGCGATGGACGGCGCGACGCGGAACACAGGACAACTGATCAAGAAAGTGACCTTGCATTACAACAGGACCCGTCAGACCGCCGTTACCAAAGAATTGATGGACATCGTCGGCGGTGCAGGGGTACTCAAATAACAATGTTGAATGGTGAATGTGAGAAGAACCGTCGTTCAACGTCTTCCATTCACAATTCACCATTTAACATTTCAACATTTCAGTGAAGGTGAAAGATGAGCACAGGAAAAGTCATTCAGGTCATCGGTCCGGTGGTGGACGTGGAGTTTCCTCCCGGACAACTGCCGAACATTTACAACGCCCTCAAAGTAATTCAGGAAGAGAATAAGGCCGCCGGCACGCCGGCCATCCGCATCACTCTTGAAGTCGCGCTGCATCTCGGTGAAAACCGAGTCCGCGGTATCGCAATGTCCACAACCGACGGTCTCACGCGGGGGATGGATGTGCAGGATACAGGAGCGCCGATTTCTGTGCCGGTCGGCCGTGAGACATTGGGACGACTGATCAATGTGTTGGGCGACCCAGTGGACGAGATGGGCCCCATCAAGACGACGAAAACCTATTCTATTCACCGGCCTGCGCCTCGCCTCGAAGATCAGGAGACGAAGACCGAAATCCTCGAAACCGGCATCAAAGTCATCGATCTTCTCGAGCCCTACAGCAAGGGCGGCAAGGTTGGCCTCTTCGGCGGCGCCGGAGTCGGCAAGACCGTCATCATCATGGAACTCATCAACAATATCGCCTTGCACCATGGTGGTTTCTCGGTGTTTGCCGGCGTCGGTGAGCGGACCCGTGAAGGCAACGACCTCTGGCACGAAATGCAGGAGTCGAAGGTCATCGATCCCAAGGACTTCACCAAATCGAAAGTCTCGTTGGTCTATGGCCAGATGAACGAGCCACCTGGCGCGCGTCTGCGCGTCGCCTTGACCGGACTGGCCGTTGCCGAATATTTCCGTGACGAAGAGAACCAGGACGTGCTGCTCTTCGTGGACAATATCTTCCGGTTTACCCAGGCCGGTTCAGAAGTGTCCGCATTGCTCGGCCGCATGCCGTCCGCCGTCGGCTATCAGCCCACCCTCTCGTCGGAGATGGGACAACTACAAGAGCGCATCACCTCCACCAAGCGTGGATCGATCACCTCGGTGCAAGCCATCTACGTGCCGGCAGACGACTTGACCGACCCTGCTCCGGCCACGGCCTTCGCCCACTTGGACGCGACCACCGTGTTGTCGCGGCAAATTGCAGAGCTGGGTATCTATCCAGCCGTCGACCCGCTCGACTCCACCTCACGCATTCTCGACCCGCAAGTCATCGGCGAAGATCACTATAAAATCGCACGAGGAGTTCAGTCTGTTTTGCAACGGTATAAAGACCTTCAGGATATTATCGCCATTCTCGGCATGGACGAATTGTCGGAAGATGATAAGATGGCGGTGGCACGCTCACGGAAGATCCAACGGTTCCTCTCGCAGCCGTTCCACGTCGCCGAAGCCTTCACCGGCTCGCCTGGTAAGTATGTGAAGCTCAAAGACACGGTGCGAAGCTTCAAGGAGATTCTCGACGGCAAATACGACCACCTCCCGGAGCAGGCCTTCTACATGGTCGGCCCCATCGAGGAAGTGATTGCGAAGGCAGAAAAGATGGGGGTCAAGGTATAAGCAGACGGGTGCTCTTGTGCTCGCAGACCGCGCACGATGAAGCAGTGCTCGGTCGATGCGCGCACGTCAGAGCATCCCGCCTACTTATACCTTTTGATAAGCGCGTAGGAGAGATATGGCAGGGAAGTTATTGCTAGAAGTGGTGACGCCGGAGAAGTTGCTCTTGAG
>DATHTZ010000531.1:0-2699 GCA_035462675.1 Nitrospiraceae bacterium
CGGCATTTCAGACAGATTGTACTCTGGCCTCTGCAGCTGATGCCGATCCGCGATGATATACCGATCCAGAAGCATTGCGACTTTATTCAGGCACAGGGCCTCAACAACCTCTGGCGAGAGGTGGAGGACGAGTTTACTGGCGATCCGGCCCTGTTTCAGGAACGGCACTACAGCGAATTCATCACATTCCTTCCCTCGGTCCAGCGATTTCTCTATGGCGAAGGCACAGGCCGCGGGACCGGCGTCAATCAAGAATCGCCCATTCGCGTGTTCCGTCGCACCGATATTGCCAACGTGCGGATGACCTACCCTGATCCCAGAGCGGTACCGATCACATTCGAGGTGGCGCATGTGGATTTATATTTTTTTTACGACATCGACATCGTCATCCTGGTCATGGAAATCTTTGCCGACGATCTCCCGCTGACCTGGGTAGAGGACACCATGCTTCGTTTCGCGAGAGGGTATCCCACGTATTGGGAGCCCGAATGGCACGGTGGCCACTGCCTGAAAAAGGCGGAATGGCTCGCCAAGGATGGCACGGTCCTAGCGGTCTCTGACTATGAGCTCAAGGAGAAATACTTGTCCTTTGCGTGCCAGTACCGGGCGCCGTGCATCGCCTCTCACTGGGAGTTTCTATTCGAGCCACTGGTGCTACACCATTCAGGGAAGCCTGGCCTCATCCGCTATCGGCAGATCGAGTCTCACCTGCTGCCGTTGATGGCCTATCTGACGATTGATAATCCCGCCGCGCTGAGCCGCGGGGACTTCATACGGCTGGGGCTCGCCGCAGCGCCGGACCCGTTGGACTCTCTGCCCTATTCCGAACAGCACCTGTGCGATTTTGAAGATCGCTACTTCTATGACCGCTACTGGAACGAAAAAGACCGCGAGCGGCCGGGGACTCGCTTCATCTGCAGCGGACGCGTGTTCACCGAAGTGAGCGACCGCAGCGAGCGGTTTTTGGTCACTCGGAAGACCGGTCTTGAGCAGTTCCGGCACGAGTATTTTATCCTATTTCTGATTTGCCACTTTCATAAGGCGGCCATGCTCATGTTGGCCGACCGCCTTGTCGATGCGCTGAACCGGCTGGACCCCGGCAGCGCAGAATCAGTCAGGAATTTCCAGCGCGTGACCCGGCAGATTCTTGGCGTGTTCCTACGTTTCACCCATCGGTACTGGTTCCACGATGTGTCGGAACATACCCAGGTGAAAGAACTGTTTCGCATGACTAATAGCCACCTTGGAACGGCCCAATTATACGCCGAGGTCCGGGAAGCCATTGAGGATATGAGTCAGTATCTCGACAGCGATGTGCTGCGCCGACAGGGAGAGACGATGGTGCGTCTGACCGTCGTCACCACGGTCGGTTTGATCGGCATGGCAACGACGGGCTTTCTTGGCATGAATTTGATCGCCGAGGCCGATGGTCCGTTCGCAAGAAAACTCTTTATTTTTCTGCTCGTCCTGATCCCTACGATAGCCGTGACCATCTATACGGTTCTGAAATCCCGGCGGCTGTCAGAATTTCTAGAGAAGGTAGCCGACGAGCGTGTCCTGGTGAGAGACAGGTTTGCAGCATTCCTTGACGTATGGAGAGCCAGGCACGAACGGTTGCGTTGAAACGATGAAGCACAGGGCGGGGAAGAAAATGAGAACAGGGATGGATTCAATCTCTATGAATCCGTTCGGGAAGCCGACTAACGCATAGGCGATCAGCCGGTTGGTCACTTTCACCGGAGGCAGCGATGGAACGATATTTCGATATCGAGCTAAACGATATCAAAAAGAAGCTCTTGCTGATGGGTGGCTCAGTCGAATCTCAATTACAGGACGTCTTGCAAGCCTTGACCGAACGCAATGTGGATTTAGCGATTCGAGTCGTCGAAAATGACCTGCTGATCAACATGCTGGACATCGAAATCGACGAGGCGTGCCTCCGCCTTCTGGCGCTCCACCATCCGACGGCCAGCGATCTCCGATTTATCACGACGACCATGAAGATCTCCACGGAACTCGAACGGATGAGCGATCTGGCCGAAAACATCGCCGAACGGGCGATCGAGTTGAACGAAGAACCTCAGCTCAAACCCTATATCGATATTCCGAGAATGGCTGAGTGGACGAGCCAGATGGTAAAAGAGTGCTTGGATGCCTTTGTGAAACGCGATGCCGAACTGGCGCGAAAAGTTTGTCGAGACGACGGCTTTGTCGATTGCCTGACGGAGCAACTCTTCAGGGAACTTGTCTCGTTCATGCTGGAAGATTCAAGAACCATCACGCGGGCGACCCGCCTCACGTTCATCGGCAAATATTACGAGCGGATCGCCGACCATGCGACGAACATCGGTGAACTGGTCGTCTATATGGTGGAAGGCAAGATTATCCGTCACATGGCGGCACAGTGATGAGGGAGGAGCCTGGATTATTCGCGAAGACTTCTACTGCAACTGCTGTTACGCCGTTACGACAAGCGGGCCTGTCGGTCGGTCAACATCCTGTGCCAAGTATGCCTCATTGCCGTCATGTCTTATCTTCCTCAGTGCCCTCCCATCGGAAAGAAGGAGACCGCGATCGAGACGGTGATCAGGACGATGATGATCCATTCAAGCACTTCCATGCGTCGGGTGGTCGTGCGGTCCGACATCTTGCTGTAGATGCTTTCCAACGTCTCCAGTTTGCGTAGGATGCTCGCATCC
>DATHTZ010000532.1:0-3488 GCA_035462675.1 Nitrospiraceae bacterium
TATTACGCCTGTCTAGCTTGGCAGTTGAGTACATTCTTGTTCATGACCGTCTTACGATTATGTCCCAGTGAACATCTTCCCGCACATTGCGAATTGACTTTTCACCGGTCCCCCAGTATCCTCTTTCCCTTTCCAACAGAAGGAGTTAGGAGCATGAAGGTCATTCTACAAGAAACGATGGACGGGGTCGGACATCTCGGAGATCTCCTCGACGTAAAAGCTGGGTACGCACGGAATTTTTTGCTTCCACGCAAAAAAGCGGTGCTGGCCGACAGTCGGAGCATCAAGGAGTTTGAGCATATCAAGCGTGTAGCCGGCGATCGGGCGAAGAAAGAAAAACTGGAAATCGAAACCCATGCCAAGAGCATCTCGGCTGTGTCACTCACGGTGCAGGCACAAGTCGGCAAGGACGACAAGATGTTCGGGTCTGTCACGTCCAAGGACATTGCAGAAAAATTGGCGGAACAGGGATTTACGGTGGATCGGCGCAAGATTCAGCTGGACCACCCAATCAAGGAACTCGGCACCTTTACTGTGCCGATTAAACTTCCGCGGGACGTGACTGCCACTGTGGTCATTCACGTTGTGAAGAAACAGGAAGTCGAAACGGCTCCCGCTGAAGCCTAACGAGGGAACGAGCTGTGATGAACGACGCCGTCGGTTCTTTAGACGCACTCAAAGCCACAGATCCGGATGTCTATGCCGCGATCATCGCCGAGGAAGAGCGGCAGCGTGACAGGCTGCTGCTGATCGCTTCGGAGAACTTCGCCAGTCCCGCCGTCCTGGCCGCTCAGGGCTCCATCATGACGAATAAGTACGCCGAAGGGTATCCGGGAAAGAGATACTACGGTGGCTGTCAGCATGTGGACACCGTAGAGGATCTCGCCATCGACCGTTGTAAGAAGATTTTCGGTGCGGAACATGTGAATGTGCAGCCGCACTCGGGATCGCAAGCCAATATGGCGGCCTACCTGTCCGTACTGAAACCCGGCGACACCATCCTGGGCATGGACCTCGCCCAAGGAGGTCACCTCACCCACGGCAGCAAGGTCAACTTTTCAGGGATCCTGTTCCGTGTGTTTTCCTACGGCGTGGAACGTGAGACCGAAACCATCAACTATGACGCGGTGCAGAAGGTGGCGGAGGAATGCCGGCCACGCTTGCTCGTCGTCGGCGCCAGTGCCTATGCCCGCACCTTCGACTTCCCACGATTCCAACAGATTGCCAAGTCGGTCGGCGCCTATCTGCTGGTCGACATCGCTCACATCGCCGGGCTGATCGCCGCAGGGCTCCATCCGAACCCTATCCCCTATGCTGACTTTGTCACCACGACCACGCACAAAACTCTGCGCGGACCTCGGGGTGGCGTCGTAATGTGCAAGGCTGAGCATGCCAAAGGGGTCGACAAATTGCTCTTCCCAGGAATACAAGGCGGACCCTTGATGCATGTAATCGCGGCGAAGGCCGTCGCCTTCAAGGAAGCCCTCTCGCCGGCTTTTACGCGATATCAACAGCAGGTCATCGCCAATGCGAAGGTGCTGGCACAAGGGCTCATCGACCGTGGGTACAAGATTGTGTCGGGCGGCACGGATACACACCTGATGCTGATGAACCTGACCAACAAGGGCATTACGGGCAAAGAAGCGGATGCGGCCTTGGGCGCTGCCGGTATTATCGTGAACAAGAATGCCGTGCCCTACGACGAGAAGCCACCGGCCATCGCCAGTGGCATTCGACTGGGAACTCCTGTCGTGTCTACCCGTGGGATGCGGGAAGCCGAGATGAAAGAAATTGTGGGTTTGATCGATCAGGTCCTGCAGCATCGGCAAGACCCCGCAGCGCTTGAGGAAGTCCGCACGAAGGCCAAAGCGCTCTGCGGCCGTTTCCCAATCTTTCATACCTACTAAAACACATCAGTCTGGGCAGGATCACCGCCTGTGAAATGTCCGTTTTGCGATGAACTCGAAGACAAGGTCGTCGACTCGCGTATGGCGAAGGAAGGCGAGGTGATTCGCCGCCGCCGCGAATGTCTCGGTTGCAAACGTCGCTACACTACGTACGAACGTGTCGAAGAAATCCTTCCTATGGTGGTGAAAAAGGACGGTCGTCGGGAGTCGTTCGATCGTACTAAAATTCTCGCCGGTCTCAAGAAGGCTTGCGAAAAAAGGCCGATCAGCACCGCCACCATTGAAGGCGTGACGGATCGCATCGAGAAACGCATTCAGGAAATGGGTGAAACCGAAATCGAGAGCCGGGTTGTCGGCGAGTAGTTGATGAAAGAGCTTCATCAACTGGATCAGGTCGCCTATGTTCGTTTTGCCTCTGTCTACCGCGAGTTCAAAGACATCGACCAGTTCATGGACGAGCTGAAAACGTTGGCTCAGCAACGCCGCGATCGGTGAGGGTCGCAGGATACCTCCTCTCTCCCCATCGTCCTTTCCCTGTCCTTCCGTTGTTCGTGGGTGACCACATGGTGCAATTTCTCAAGGAGTGGGCGTCATGATGCCGACAATCCAATCCAGGTCTCCGAGCCAACTGCGCAAGACCGGAGCACCGAGCGGTACGCATGTGGCGATCATCGGCGCAGGCCGCGGTGGCAAGGCGTTGATTGAGATCTTTGCGACAGACCCTCTAGTTAAAATCGTGTGTGTGGCCGAGATCCAGGCAAACGCCCCGGGCATCTTACTGGCGAAACGGCTTGGTATCCCTGTGACCCGCGATTATCGGCGACTCTTGGACCTCGAGCGTGTGGACCTCATTATCGATGTGTCCGGCAACGCGAAGGTCTGGGAGCTGCTCCAAGATTTCCATCGGATGGGCGTCACAATTATCGGCGGGGCCAGTGCTAAATTCATGTGGGAACTCATCGAAGCCCGCATCCGCGCCACGGCAGAGATCGAAAAAACCTTGAATAAATACCAATCGCTTTATCGGCTGTATGTAAAGGAGACGGGTGTGGCAGTGACGGAGGAACGGACACGTATTGCGTGCGAGATGCACGACGGCCTCGTGCAGAACTTGGCCGGGGTGAATTTTAAACTGGATCTGAGTCTGCAACTGATTCGAAAAGATCCGAAAGCCAGCCTGGCCACCTTGCGCGAAAGTAAAGCCCAGCTGAAGCTGGCCATCCAGGAAGCGCGGCAAGTCATCTTCAATCTTCGCCCCCTCCACTACGACAAGATGGAGCTGTTCCCGGCCCTGACCAACTATCTCACCTCGTATGAGGCCCAATATCATATCAAGACGCAGTTCCGCGTCTCAGGCGATGAGCAGATTTTATTCCCGCGTACCAAGATCTTCCTGTTTCGCATTGTGCAAGAGGCCCTGAGCAACGTGGAGAGGCATGCTAAAGCGACTCGGGTTACCGTGGGGCTGGACATCGACCCCGAACGCCTCAAGGTTACCATCAAGGACAACGGCGTGGGATTCGACATGGACACCGTGCTGCGCGATCCCAACAAATGGGACCACTTCGGGATTCGTGGAAT
>DATHTZ010000533.1:0-4153 GCA_035462675.1 Nitrospiraceae bacterium
TTGGAACGTTGCACCACATGCCCCTGGCGCGCCGATGCTGATGCTCATCACCTTTGCGGGGGTCAGATTGGCCGGCACGCCAGCCACCGAAAGGCCTGCAGCCCAGCGCATCCCATCCACGACATCCGAGGTCAGTCCACCGCACTTCCCCACCACCCGCACTGGCAAAATGCCCGCGTTGGGGGCAACGCCTGTGCCTCCTTGGCCATTATTCATTACCGAACCAAGGAGGCCGAGCATGAACGTGCCGTGCCAATGACCGGTCTTGGCCGGTGTTCCCACCCCGCATTCGCCGGCGACCACCGCATCGCTCGGGTCTTGGGCATCGGCATCTCGGCCATCGCCATCATGGGCTGCCGTGGGATCGGTAATAAAATCAAACCCCGGCAGGACCTGAGGAAAATCGATGTGTGGGCGATAGCCATTGTCTATCAGGGCCACGACGACCGAAGGGCTGCCCTTGTTCGCATCCCACGCCAGCGGCAGGTTGGCTCCGCCCTTATTGGTGGTGCCATTAGGCGCAAAATAATGCCACTGATTGACATACCCAGGATCCGTGGGGGTCGTCGTCAGAGGGTACACCATCCGGTCCGGCTCCGCATATTCGAGGCTGGGGTCATTGTGCATTAGCCGTGCGGCGATGACGCGCGCCTCGGATAACGTAACCGGCTGTTCTAGCTTGATCACATGGGCCTCGCCGGAAATCCGGCGCAACACGCTCAGCGGCACATGGGCGCTTTTGGATAGACTGCTGGCATCAAACGCCCGCAGGGCACTCGCGATACTGGTGCCGGCTCCTGCCCGGGGCTTCACGATCAGGCTCGACACCATCTCTTCCGGTGCACTGGCCGCCCTGTTCAAGGCCGACTCCATTGGCAACTTGGGAGGCCCTGCTGTCGTTACAGAAGCAGTCACAGCTATAGCCAAAATGAACGCCACCGTTGCCATGCCCAAACCCAACGTGCGGTGCAGTTGTTTGAGAAACATCAACACCTCTCCTCCCGAAAACATAAGACGCCTGCATGAAGCATAACGACCCCCCCGATTACGGGGCTTTCATCATCCTATCTTCCTCGAGCCATTCGATAGCAGGATGTTGCTTGAGTGTTTCTTCTCCTTGCGAAAGGTCGGCGGCGTTATCCGCAAGCTGGTTGATCACGCACGCATCGCCGGACATGGGCCGCACATGCTCTAACGGCACTCGCGTTACTGCGGACAAGCGCGCAATCTCGGGGGCATCACAGGCGATCGTGTTGGGCTTAAACTTAACAATTAATTGCTGAGAGACTCGCATCTCACTTATCGACATCGGCGTAGGCTGCGGTGGACTACTGGTTGAAGGAGACGGTGGCGTCTGACACCCACCAGCAAGCACAATGGCAAACAGACTGACCCTGTACCAACGTGATCGCTTGGTAAAGCCACCCCTACACACTTTCGAAAGCCACAGATACTGTTGCACAAAAAACTCAAGCGAATCATGTGGGCTCGACTCGATAACCCTTATCCCCGATACCCGCCGACCTGGGCTCGTGTCATCGCCGTTGGACTCTCGTTCATCGATCTGCTATGGCAACACACCGGATGTGGAGCGGAGTCTAAACCCCTGAGGCAACAAGTACAATCCTTCTTCGGGAGGGTCTCCACACATATGGGTGGGTAGACGTTCAGACGGGGTTATTGATGAGCAACTAGAAGCATATCCTGAGTTGCTCCGCTTGAAGGTCTTGCCATGGCTATTTTTGAGCCCCTTCGTAAGGGGCACAGTTGTAAAACAGTCGTAAACCAGAGAAAAGTCCATCTTACTTGGTTATACTCGTCACACATCTGAAATGATCTAAGTCTTTGTAACACCATTGCAGAGTATTTACACTGACCGACAGTATTGAAATCATGAAAATCGCCCTAAATTACTGAAGTTACCCCCGTTTTTAGACAGGTCGTGATGCCAAGATTGTGATACAACGACCGTCGCAAAAAACCGGGAGAGATACATGGCTCAGAAGCGGAAGACACATGCGGAGGAGTTCAAAGCGCGGGTGGCCGTGGAGGCGATCAAAGGGGTGCGGACGCTGAGTGAATTGAGTGCGACCCATGGCGTCCATCCGACGGTCATTGCCCATTGGAAGCGGCAGTTACTGGACGGGGCGCCGGAGGTGTTTCGGCGGGGGCGGGCAGGCACGGGCCGGAGCGAGGAGGTGGTGACGGCGCCGCTGTGCCAGGAAATCGGCCGCCTGAAGATGGAGCTGGAGTGGCTCAAAAAAAAGCTCTGAGCGTGTCGCTGGTGGATCGACGCGGCTGGCTGCATGCGGAGTGCACAACGGTGTCGATTGTACAACGGTGTGCGTTGGTGGGCCTAGCCCGCTCGACGCACTATTACGAGCCGGTGCCTGAGCGGCCCGATAACCTGCTGTTGATGCGGCTGATCGACGAACTGTTCTTGAAGCGGCCGTTTTATGGGGTTCCGCGGATGACGGATTGGTTGCGAACCTTGGGCCATGGGGTCAACCACAAGCGCGTCGCGCGCCTGATGCGCCTCATGAATCTGCAGGCGGTGGTGCCGGGCCCGCACCCCAGCCAGCCGCATCCCGCGCACGCGGTGTACCCGTATTTGCTGCGGGATCTGGTGGTGGACCGGCCTAACCACGTGTGGTGTGCCGATATCACGTATGGGCCGTTGCGGCGGGGATTCTTGTATCTGGTGGCCGTGCTGGACGGGTACAGTCGGTACGTGTTGGCCTGGGCGTTGTCGAACACGCTGGAGACGCGGTTCTGTCTGGAGGCCGTGGACCAGGCGCTGGCGAGCGGCCAGCCCACGATCTTCAACACGGACCACGGCGCGCAATTTACCGGCGCGGCCTTCACGGGGCGACTGGCCGCGGCCAAGATCCAGATCAGCATGGATGGGCGAGGCCGGGCACTGGACAACGTCTTTGTGGAGCGGCTCTGGCGGAGTGTGAAGTACGAGGAGGTCTATCTACGGGACTACGCCGACGGAGCGGACGCCTGGCAGGGGTTGAATCGATACGTTGCGTTCTATAACACGGCCCGCCGACACCAGAGCCTGGGCCGACGGACCCCAGCGGAGGTGCATTTCTGGTGAATCGGGGGGCGACTCCGGCCGGGTATGGACCGACGGACGATCGCCCCGTATAACCAATCCTGGTGCGTCGTCGGGAGCAGGCATGTGGCTGAATATCGCACCTGCGGCGTCCAGCTGGCTTCTGCGGGAAACAACAGCGGGAGAAGAATCCCGTATGAAAGGAGGAAACAAGACCAAGATTCACGAGCTTATTGTCGGAGAAAACCTGTCCAAACAAATGGGGGGAACCTCACAAATCCCGCCTTTGGTCCGGAAGAAGATCGGCAAGACTCGACTGGCAGGCACAGAGCAGGCACGTCAGACCAACGACAGCAAGACGTTTCATCAGCAAATTTCCATGATGGAGGCACTATGCCAGAGCCGAGACAAAAAAACAGATAGAGAAGGTGGGGGTGCCGTCACGCTCCTAGATAAAGGTTTCGTCATTTCAGGGCGACCTGGATAGAAGGGGTTAAAAATAACTTGTATAAGTCAAGACTTCATCTGACAGACAGTGAGCCCTCACCGGGTTTACGCCGCTAAGATTTTCTCCTTCGCCAACGCCACACTATCCCGGAACGTTTGCATCGGGGTCTTGCCATAACACCAGCGGCCTTGATGCGAGCGCTGCTGATTGTATTCCTCCATCCACGCATCGAGGTCGGTCTGCAACTCCTCCAAGGTCCGATAGATCTTTTTCCGAAACGTCACCCGATAGAACTCATTCAGCATCGTCTTGTGGAAGCGCTCGCAAATCCCATTCGTCTGCGGACTCCTGGCCTTGGTCCGGGTGTGCTCGATGTTCTCCAGATCGAGATACAACGCATACTCGTGCGACTCCCGGTTGCCGCAATACTCGCTGCCGCGATCGGTCAGTATCCGTAGCATGGGCACGCCATGCTCTTCGAAGAACGGCAGGACGCTATCGTTGAGCATGTCCGCCGCCGTGAGCGCATTCTTGCGGTCGTACAGCTTTACGAAAGCGAGCTTGCTCGACCTTGTGGTCCACCACGTCCGATACGCGAGGACGGGTAACGCGAAGCACTTCCGCCGGCTTCTTCCTGATCTTCG
>DATHTZ010000534.1:0-8547 GCA_035462675.1 Nitrospiraceae bacterium
CCACCAAAGTCGGAGCTGGCGGCAGGCCGAGAAACAGGCGTGCGAACGTGCTTGTCCGATACCTCGTCAGGAGTGTAGACATGGCCAGAAAGAACAGGACCATCGCCGCCTCTGCCGCGATCAGCGGCCACTGCGCACTGACGACGCTGCTCCCGCAGGAATGGCGAATACTGCCATCCTTGCCACCATGGACACCACCTCCCGCTCCAGCTGCAGCACCAAGGCAGGCTCCTCTTCCAATGTTGCTGAGTCGCCTCGTTCCAGGAGTGCCCAGCGCTTCCTGCTTTTCCGTTGAACTCACTGCCATCGCAATCTTGCAAGCTGTTGCTGGATCGATTCTGGAAAGGGAGATTGAGGTCTTGAAAATCGCCTCAAATCAAATCTCGCCTTCGGCACCAACTCACTTTCCCCTCTCCTGTCAAGGCATTCATGCGTTTTAACGCCATCATTTCGTACACCGGATAACGCCTCTTCGGGCGTCTGTTTGGGCTGAATTGTCAAGTAATTGTCAAGTAACTTGTCCGAATGGGGGTCCAGCACCCGAACTGCTGAAGTGAGGTGTTTGGGCGTTGTGGTATGAACTTGTCTAAGTCCGCTTATCGGGTGAGCAGACGCACCGGAACTGTCGGGCTAATGCATTTTACCGATCGAAGAAAGGGGTAGCAAATTGAGGTATGATACCCGCGATACTTCAAACAGACCCAAAATCTGCAGCTGATTATGTGGCTATTCAGCTCAATCTTTCTTTGGATTAGCTGGCGTAGTCAAAATCAGTTGTTTTTGACCGAACGAATGGCAAGAGGAGGAAACAAGATTCGATGAGTGATGTAACAAAAAAAAAGCCTTATGTAACCCCTCAGGTCTTCCGCGTTGACCTTAACCCAGAGCAGGCGATCTTGACTGCTTGCAGTTTAACGACAGCGAGCGTTTCAAATGGTGGGAATACTACCTGCAGGCCTAGCAACTGCAAGAAGTTTACGGGAGTGGGGGTCGGTGACAGCGGTCCACGTGTGTCCTAGAGATCCGAAATCAGTTCATTTTGGACCGCCGAGAGAGTCGCCATATTGGGGCCTGTTCGCTCTGTATCGTGGGTCCCATCTATTCGGGGGCTTCCTTTTTTGCAGGAGTTGAAACTGAGAAGGGCCCCCTGGTTTCCCTGGTAGGAGCGGAAGCGTGTGTGTATGGCTAGAGGTAGGGGTCCCCAAAAGGCCAGGGGGGCCTGCCTGAAGAAGCCGGGGGTCGTTCTGCCAGACATCCGAAGAGAACATTTTTCTGGCCAGCGGGAATGACCGCCTAAGTGACCGCTTCAGGTAGAATACGAGGGGATACAGCGCACAACGGGACGCCAGGGCGAGCAATGGAGTTAGACTCCACAAACCCCGTCAAGCATTGACTAGGAAGGATTCCCCGTTGCATCGTGTGTCCTGTTGTATTATGCCGTATCACTACGTCACAACACCTAGGACTGGTTCGAAACCCCTCACTCACCACATTTCCCTCGATTGTGAAAAAGGATAACATGCGTTGATCCCCGAGGGCCTCTACGCAGGGATTCACCCCATATTAGTGTGCTAATTTTGTGCTCGAAATCCTCACAAACGACCGAATTCAGTAGAAGCAATAGAATCAGTAGAAAGCCAGCAAACCCACGGTTTTCAACGATAAACGGGGAAACCTTCGCAACATCAAGCGGTTCGAATTATTGCTCTGTTGCCACTCTTAATCAGCGGGACCTCGTTGTGTCTCAGTTGACCTTGAGGCCCTTGTCACCGTCGCCGTGAGGCCAACGAGTGGATCGTGTCAGCTGTTTCAGGCCTGAGGCTGAATGGGCCGGGCCGATAGTACTGCCAACATAACATCGTACCTCGTTCGCATCACTTCAATACCGTCCAGGAGTGCTGGATGTGTCTGCACTTGATCAGTATGCGTGACAACCTCAGGGAAGAATCCGAAGCCGTAGGTCGTCGAAATAGGTGACCGCGTCGGACTTAGTCCAGAGCCCAATGCCGCCTTGCTTGAACGTCTCATCACAGAGGTCAAAGATCGGCTTCTCGTCATAGAAGATTTGGATGCGGCAGCCTTGGTTGACCACATGCAGCCTATGCCATGTTTTGATGTCGATGATTTCGTCATAATTCTTCAACATCTTTCGGATGCCCTTGACGACATGGTAGAGGCGGATGTTCTGCTCCAGCGGATTGGCGCGGATCAGATAGTAATTGCGGTCCCCCCTGGCTCGCCAAATGAGACCTCCACCCATGTCAGCCTTGCCAGAGATGGGCAGGAAAGCCACAGACAGGTCGGGATCCGTCGTAGTGGTGTCCTCGATAAGCACGACATTGTAGTCAGCGCCTTTCTCCCGAAGCTGCGCGAATACGTTCGGCGGGCTCAAGGCCTTCGGCGTTGTGATGACTTTCCAGTCTCCCGCCGGGCGACCATCAAAAAAGGTGCCGATCGCAAACTTCGGCGGGAGTTGCTCCGGGCGATCTTCGTCGAAGTGCCACGTGCGGGCCTCTGGCGCCGAAGCATCACCGTATGCCGGCACCCAGAGGCCAAGAAGAAGGAGTAGGAATAGCACCGTCACGAGGGCTCCTTCTCCCCTTTCTTTTTCATCGCATCCAGGCCTGCGCGAAGGCCTTTGGCGACTTTCTCCGCGCTATCGTTCGCCCAGAAATGCATGAAGTACAGGTCGGGCGTGCTGTGAACGAGATGGTTATGCAGAGCCGTCACCTTGATCCTGTTCTCGACCAAGGCATTTGCCACTCGATTCACTTCATCTCGTGTCATGACAAAATCCCCGGTCGCCGCTACCTTGCCCGCGCCCGCGCCTTGAACATTAATCGCCGTCGCCGTCCCCATGCTCGGAGGCAGCTCCACGCCACTTTCCGTGACCGTTTCCGGCCTGGGCACGGACACGTGCAGTACGCCATTCTTCACCGTCCCTTTCAGACCCAGTGTTGCCTGGATCTGCTCGGGGTCGAACCCTACCTCCTCTTCGGGAGTCTCCCCCTTCTTCGCCTCGCCGATCGGGGTCTTCGTTTTGCTTAACGCCTGTTTTAACTGCTGCGCGAGTTTCCCCGCTTCACCTTGTCCCCAAAAATGGAGGAACATCACGCGCGGTAATTCATGCATGAGATGATTGTGGAGAGCCGTGATCCGCACACCATGCTCCCCGAGCTCTCGTACGACGGGAGCCACCTCGTCTTCGCCTAATACAAGGTCCCCGTGCGCGACCGCTCCCTGTCCCACAGTCTTGAAGGCGATCCAGCTGCCCAGCGCCAGGCCAGGCTTCAGTAGCACACCCTCGACGGTGACCTGAAGATCCGTCCGAGGCAAGGAGATCTTGTACACGTCGCCCTGGATCTCACCCGCTTTCCCAACCTCACGCGCAATCGTCGCGGTATCGAGCGCCCCTTTGGCCTCTTTTTCTGGTTCCTTCCCGGTGGCCAAACCAGGTATGGTGACCGCCACGGTCAGCATTAGGAACCGAGCGATGGTCGTAAATGATGTCATGGTTGTCCTCCCTTTTATGAATCCTTCTCCTGTATTTACGATAACCCTTGTTACATGATGATGCAACATATTACATTGGCGATAAATGATCTGGTTGGTCTTTTCATATTTCTTGCCCTCCCAACGTAGATCCAGCACGCGGGTTGGATTCTGGCGTCGCCTGCAGCAATTAGGGACGGTGAGCCTGAAGAATGGGCTGTATGTACTTCCTGATCGCGAGGAATGTTTAGAGGCGTTCCAATGGCTCGCGCAGGAGGTCCAAGAGGCGAAGGGCGAGGCCACGGTCATGCGGGTCGACCGTTTTGAAAGCATGACGGATGCGCAACTCATTGAGTTGTTTCATGCCGGGTGCAGGAAGAAATACGAACAACTCGATCGACAGGTAGCAGTGCTAGGGAAGCGGAGTCAGGCGACAGCGAAAAAGAAAGACGCGACGGCCATCGGGCGGATCTTCACGAAACTGCAGCGGCAGGGGGAGGAGATCGCCCGTGTCGACTTTTTTGATTCGCCGTATGGCGGGCAGGTGACCTCGCGGCTTCGTCAACTGAGACACGCCTTCGCCCCAGAGCCATCGTCTGTTCCCAAGCTGCCCGCTGCAGCAATTGCTGCGTATCGTGACCGAACATGGGTTACTCGTCCGCGCCCCCATGTAGATCGCCTGGCCTGTGCGTGGTTCATCCAACGATTTATTAATCCGAAGGCGGTCATTCGGTACTCCACTCAACCTCAGAGCAAGGAGGTTCGCTTCGACATGCGAGGCGGGGACTTCGGTCACCATGGCAACCTCTGCACCTTCGAAACGATGGTACTTCGGTTCGGGGTTTCGGACCCCGCGTTGCAAGCGATGGGCGAGATCGTCCATGAAATTGATATTCGCGATGGCGCCTATATACGGCCCGAAACGTCGGGTATTGATGTGATTCTCAAAGGCTGGTTGCTCGAAAAACTTTCCGACCAAGAACTAGAGAGCCATGGCGTGGTCCTCTTTCAAGGGCTCTATGCAAGCTTTTCTCGCCAAGCACGATCTGGAGGCTAATCCGATGGACAAGAAAACTTTCGAAGGCTTGAAGACATTCTCAGAGAACAGTTTCGTTCGAAAACGGATCTGGCAAACGGATACGCTCCATTGCAACATATACTGCTTTGAGCCAGGACAGCAGAATAGCCTGCACCGCCATCCGGTCTCTGATGAAGTCGTGTTTTGTCTGGAGGGTGACGGGATTGTCGTCGTGGGGACCGAGCATCAGTCCGTCAAAGCTGGAGAGACCGTGCTGGTCCCGATGGACACCCCTCATGGGTACATCAATACGAGCCTAGACCGCCGCATGGTCATCAGCGTGGTTCAATGTCCACTCCCGGTCGAGCATGTACCGGTCGAACCCGGTAACGTATCCACGCTGATCAGGCACTAAAACATCGCCTTCAACAGATTCCAAACTGTCTCAATCGAGGGGTTCAGTCCAAGGTGCTGTGCTAAATTTGTGCTAAAAATCTGCATAATGGATCGCACTCTACAGAATCAATGGAATGTACAGAATCATCTCAAGCCCATGAGGGAACTGATGGGAGGCATGATCGTACTGAGCTATTTTGAACAGATTTCGACATCTCATAAATGAGAAAGTTTCTGCCAGAACCATCAGCACCGAATGGGAGCGAGACCGAGTCGTCAGTACGTCTCATCCGGAAATCGTACCGTTCAATCCACGCAACCCGCGCAGCAGAACGACACTGGGCGCGCGAAGGATAATCAGGCAAGCGGATGCACAATGCGCATCATCCCCTCCATCCGTTCGCCTGGTCGCACACGAACTGCTGGCCATGTCGGCGACATCCCTACGCGCAAATCGGCTAAGAAGGTCTGCCCCAGCAGCCCCCGCTTGGTATTCGTCCTCATCTGGACCATTGTGCTGGCTGGTGATTCCAAAACGCGGCAGGGGCAGAGCATGATGAGTTGCTGAAACCGGTCAATCAAAATTTGAGCGATCATCGAGCCACAATTCACGAACGAAGGAGAAATGATAATGAAGAGCACAACAGATGTGAAAGATCCTGTGTGCGGTATGGATATAAAAACGGCTACCGCCGCTGGACGAACCGAGCACAAAGGGCAGACGTATTACTTCTGCAGCTCCAAGTGCAAAGAGAAATTCGATCTTAATCCGGAGCAATACCTGGGCAAGTCTGCTTGAACGCCGACGGATGGTTGAAAGCCCGAGATCTTCCGGCGTGCCAAGGACAGCCTCTGAAAGTTCCAGCGAATAACTCACAACCCAGGCGTTTAGTCACTTCTCGAGAGTGGAGCAGCGATCATCCTTGAAGCTTTTGACCAGGAGAGCTGACTCAGAGCGGTCTTAGAGATCAGCGAGGTGCTGGAGGTCTTCATGGCCAAGAAGGACAGTCGTTAGGTGCGCCCCTTTCTTGATCACGACCCATTGACCTTGATAACACGCCCTCGTCAAGACGGTTGAGAAACTCGCCTTGGCCTGGGTCACCGGTATAGTCACCTTTGTAAGAAGGGGCAGTGAGCAGGGGGGCGTTTTGGGACCACACAACGGGTCGGCTTGTGGCGAAACGCTCCAGGCCCTCTCATCCGCAACTGGTTCACGCTGCAACCCCGTCCATCTGTGGCCTGTCAGGCGAGAGCACACCTTACAGCTGTGGCATTCGCCATGCATCAGTCCATCCTTATCATCGTCAAAAACGAGGCGAGTTACGAGGACGTGATGGCCGACTCGGCGCAGGACAAGTTCAGTGATTCCAAAGGCCTCGACGCGGTCCGTCGACGGTCTGATTGTTATTTTGATGATCGCTGTCTCGCCCGCCGAGACCTCACTGGCAATCAGTTCATTCTGGCCTCGTTATTTCCTTGCTCATCGCCGGACTCAGCGTCCCGTTACGCGCGGTACACTGCTTCCCGGAGAAAGATGCTGAGTCGCACACGGGCGGTACATGGACCACGCGCTCCTCCGTACCGCTCCAGGTCCCACATTCCCCGGGACAGTTCATTTGCATCACTCAATAATATAAATGGAGGATGAATTACGCCATGATGAAGTACAGAACCGTCACACTCGCAGTTGTTGGGCTCTTCTTGTCCGTGTCATTCCTTGCCTCCTCCGTTATGGCGGCCGAGAAGGATGGCATCATGATGAAGGATGGCAAGCTGATGATGATGCATGACGGGAAGGAGGTTTCCCGGATGGATCGCGAGAAGACCTTGTCTAACGGCACGAAGATCATGATGAACGGTAAGATGAAAATGAAGAACGGGAAAGAAATGCAGCTGCAGGAGGGCCAGATGGTGATGATGGACGGGAAGATGATGGAGGTGAAGATGATGGAGGGTGACAAGGACATGAAGATGGAGGGAATGGGCAAGTAGCTTCTCCGCGTCGTCGGATCTGACGACACCCGACGTCCTGGCGGCTAGCGGAGCTCGGCATGGGCTTCGCCACGCCAGTGCGCCTGCCACCTTGGTCTTCGTGTGAGTACGAGCCCAAACGCCATCCTTTCAGGCGTGAAGATACGGAGGGAGACTTCACCCAGACGCGTCTATGCCTCCAGAACAAATCGTTTCTCCCCCAACATGCGAACCGGTTCAGCAAGGCCGATCGAAAGCGACCGAGACGTCCCGGGTGGACATATTTCCCAAGGAACAACGCCTCATCTCAAAGGCGCCCTATCCATGCGAACTTGCGCCGGGTTCACAATCCTTTCTATCCGCGTCCTTGACTAGATGGAATCAACGCGATGTACCGAAAATCTGCGAGGCGTTTGCTCGCTTTGCACGTAGCCGTGGGGTTGCATGACCTCCCACCTAACCCCGCAGTGCAGTCGAACAATGGTTTCTGATATGCCTGCTACCACGCTGCTACCAGAACAGCCCAACCCAAGACGACCCTGACGATCAGGGTTGTTCAAAATCTTCGCTTTTCTGTGGGGATGGCTCTTGCTGGGTTGGCTCAGTATCGGGAGGAGGAGATTTGTAAACCGGAGGTTGGAGGTTCAAGGACATTGATCATTTTTCGGCATAATAGTGTTGGCCATAGTTCAGCCACAAGTTTACGTCTACCAGCCTACGATGAGTCTGCGAATATCCAAGTCGCAGCCAAGGCCTGATTACTTCAAGCTTGGCTGTCGCCCCCCTTTTCCTTTTGTCTTATGAACAAGAGCTATTTCGGCTAGCTTTAACATGACACGTCCCTCAGGACTATTCTTAAGAGAACGACCGAGGACAATTAGGGGCCTGCCCTCCTGCAATTGAAGTTCTGTCAGAAAACTAGGTATTGGTCTCTTGTCCACCTTGACGTAAGCCACAAACCCAGAAAGATAGAATCGACAGAACGATATACCGTCGTATTTTTCTGGATGAGGATCAAGCATGGCGGTGATCTCAACGTCCTCAAACCGCGTTAGAACGACAGCAAATTCCTGTCAATCACCAGGGTCTTCATTCAGGATCATGGTTCTTAACCGATCCTCGAATGGCCCGAGCGAAATCCGCTTGTAAAAGGTTTGCTTCGACACAGAGGCTCGCCATAGTACCGACATGAAAAAGAGCTTTAACCTTCGATAGTCGAACCTCTCTATTCTCCGAGCAACGGTTTTTCCTTGAAGGGGAATTTTAACTGCTTCGGAAAATCCGTGAATTAGTACCTGTTGACCATAATTATCCCATGGCGCCATTTTCCCATCACACTGCGAACACAGGATGGCTGAATCATAAGTACCAACTTGCATTCGCTTCGGAAAACTCCCCGGACTATTGCTAATCATTTCTGGCGCAATATTCTCGTCCCTGAGCAGTCGGAAGAAACCTTCCGGAATGATGTGGGCCTTAATTAGCATTTTGTCCTGCAGGCACAATCTGCAGGCAATCTTCGACTGATTCATGCGGAGAAGCATACTACAGAATAGTGTGGCTAAACTGTGGCAGAACTATCGGATCCGATCGAGATTGATCGGTTTCTCTCCTACCTCTGACTCCTCTATAAGTGATTGAGAGCGAAACAATGAAGCGAGATCGGAACC
>DATHTZ010000535.1:0-4647 GCA_035462675.1 Nitrospiraceae bacterium
GTTCCTGGCGTGTGGGGCATCTATGGTGCAATACACGTCGCGTATTGTTTACTCCATGGCTCGCGAGGGGAACATGCCTATGATGCTTAGCCGGGTGACGGCCTCCAAGATTCCGAGTAATGCGGTGATCTGCGTCGTACTGCTGGCGGGACTCGGGCTGCTGTTCGGGCTGAACGATGGGGCAGTGGCCACGGTGATCGCCTTCGGCACAGGCGGGTTGTACGCCATGTTCGCCATGACCACGGGGGTCGGACTCTTTACCCGCCTCACGGGTCGTTGGGATCCGTCATTGGGTGAGCTGAAGCTGGGTATCTGGGGATTGGTGATCAATGTGGCGGCCTTCCTCTGGTCCGTGTTTGAATTCGTCAACATCTCCTGGCCACGTGCCTACGCGGTGTCGCCCGATGCACCTTGGTGGCAACTCTGGGCGGTTCCCTTGGTATTGGGCAGTATTTTGGGTGTCACCACGCTGTATATTCTGATCAACAACATCCGCCGGAATTAATTGGAGAAGATGGCGATGAGATCTTGGCAAGCTGCGGTTCTCGGAATTGGTTGTTTCCTTCTGGTGTCGTGGTATTCCACATCGGTTGCGCAGAGCGATGATGGTCAAGTGCTTATCCTCAACGCTGCCACAGAACCGATAAGAAATGGCCAACTCGAAGTGTGCGGTCAGAAATTCCCGTTTGGGGAAATTGAGCAGGGGAAAAGTAAGGCCATTCACTACAAAGTGAGGTCTGATTCACAGTATAAACTTGAGGTGGAGTTCAATTCAGGAAAGAAACTGGAAAAGGAACTTGGCTCTGTCACAAGTGGCCTTGATTTTCAGGATATCTTGACCTTGAACGATCGTGACGTGTCCTTAACTCGCTAGCATAAAAACTGAACAAGATGTCGACCATCATGGTCAATCACCTCGGTCAGCCGTGCTGAGGGTTGGTGTGTGAACGGAAGCAGTGGGGCGAGATGCCCCACTGCAGAAGTACGCTTGAGATCGCGGGGTCGGAATTCAGGACTCATTAAAACTCTCAACCCCTGTGATCTCGTCCATTCATGCCTCTCAGCGCTTTTTCCGGTTCGGTAGATGGCCGGAGCGCGCCTGACAGGCTAGGACGTCGCAGATCACGCGAGTGGAGATTAAACTGGTGATCTCGGCTGCGTCGTAGGGAGGCGCACACTCCACGATTTCCATTCCGGCGATGGGTTTGCTGTCCGCGATGATCTGAAGAAATTTCAACACTTCGCGGGGCAGGAACCCGCCTGGTTCAGGCCAGCCGGTTCCAGGCACGAACGCGGCGTCCAGACAATCCACATCGAAGCTCAGCCAGACTGCGTCAACGCCGTCCCAGGCCACCTCGAGCGCGCGTTTGGCAGCAGTCTCAATTCCCATCTCGACGCAATCGGTGATGGTCATGATCGTCGTTTGGCGATCACGCCCGACCTTCACACCTGGTCGCGGCGACTGCCAGCCGCCGATCCCGATCTGCACAAGATTTTTTGCCGGCACGTTAGGAATGTTCGTCGCGTGAAACCAGGGTGTGGTGTGCATGCGCTCGTCGAGATCGGTATCCTGCGTATCTACATGCCGATCGAAGTGAATGATGCCGAGCTTGCCCCCTTTGAGATTCTGGGCAACCCCCCGTACGGTCGGGAAACCGAGGGAATGGTCGCCGCCGAGCACCACGGGAAACGCCCCGCTGGCATACACGTGTGAGACGGCCTTGCTGACCTGATCGAACGTCTTTTCAATGTTGGCGGGAATGGTAAACACATCGCCGAGATCGCACATGGAAATGGACTCCCGCAGATCCACGCCGAGTTCGAAGCTATAGGATCCATACAGAGCAGAGATTTTGCGAATGCCCTGAGGGCCAAATCGCGTGCCGGACCGGTAGGTTGTGCCACCGTCGAACGGCGCCCCAAGAATAGCCACGTCGTACTGACCGCACTTGCGTACGTCTTCGATGTAGGGGGCTTTGACAAAGGTGTTAATCCCGGCGAAGTGGGGGAGTTCTCCTCGACTGAACGTGGGAATGCGGCGATCTTTAATGGAGTCGGCACCGGGCAGTCCAAGTTCAAGACCCCGGGCTATTTCTTCTTCATGCTTCGTGGTCGGCAGCAGCGCCTCGGCTTCAACGGCATATTTTGCCTCCGGACCATAGTTGTCATGCAGGGGAACCTTGCCTTTGTATTTCCGCTCTTCAGCCAAAACGTCACCTCCTTAGTACACACGTATTGATATCGTTTTAATCAGGACTCTGAAAAAGTCGCTCTCAAGAACCGTGAAGGGTGAAAGGGAGGGCGGCTGAGCACTCTTCCTCTGAAACATTTTTTGAACGACGAGAAAGCCATTGTGAGCGGGATTTTAGGAGTGCGGGGGAGGGGAAGTCAATCGACTGTGCAGAGAATAAGTGGATGGCCTGTTCGTCTCCTGTGCTTTCACAACGTGAGACCTGAGAAAGATAGGAAGGGTAGCCTGGGTTGCCCCCTCACTGCGCACGCCCAATGAGGTGAGTCCGCGACTGCGTATTGCGCGGGCAAGGGAATAATCATGCCGCTTTGTCGGCCGGGAAGGCCTCGTGGTCTTCTGCTTGCCACCTCAGCTGCTGATCAAGCTGTTCAGGGTCGCAGATACCCCGAGTTCGTTCGGCTGGCTCTAGCTCATCTTCATGGAGTGCGGTCACCGGATTCTCGATGGCCTGCAATTTCGAGGTGGCGTCTCTCAGCTGATGACGGGCCTTTTCCAACATCTGTTCTTTGAGGTGCATCATGGCGGTGACGTCCGCAAGCTGTTGCACGCTCTTGCCGGCGGAAACGTGTCTGAGCAACCATCCAACTGCGCCGCCGATGCCTGCCGCTATGATGAGACATCCCAGCAATTGATTGATCAACATGGTCATAATTCTGGCTGTCCTTTCAATCGCAGTTCGATTCGTCGATTGCGCTGGAGGCTGACGCGTTTTTCCGACACCGACAACGGTCGTGAGGCGCCGTAGCCGACGGCGGTGAACTGGTTGGTCAGGCCGTGCTTGGTAAAGTATCGTCGCACAGCATCAGCACGGCGTTGGCTGAGTCGAAGATTATATTCAGGCTCGCCGTACTTGTCCGTATGGCCGCCGATTTCAATGGCGGTGTAAGGAGATTGCCGTAATCCGGCAATCAGTTGCTCCAATGTGGCAAGACTGGTGGGAGTTATCGTTGCGCTCTTTGATTCAAATTCGATGGATGAACGAGCGAGAATCTCATTCAATCTCTTTTGAAGCAAGGCAGGAGAGATCTCAGGCAGTGATGGAACTGCCTGAAGGGGTGGAGCCGTTGGGGCTAGGGCTACCACCGGAGAAGGCGTCTTCTGCGTTGGGGATGCGAAGGATGGAGCCTTCGGAGCTAGGGCCACCACCATGGAGGGGGCCTTCCTGGTTGGGGCTGCAGGGAAGAGAAGCTTTGGGAAGGGACCACCCGAAGAAGGACTCGTCAGAATACGATCTTCTAGTTCCAGCCCTGTCTGCGTCAGAGGGGCAATCGCTTGTAGCACAGCGGTTTTGGCACGATCGCCGCCGACCTGGCCGCTCACGACAATCGTGCGGTCATCGATGATGATCGAGCCTCGTTCCGTCATGTGCCCAAAGATGGGGAGGACCTGGGAAACGTTGTCGGCCCAGGCGACAGGCCCCACTCTCGGATCCACCGCTAACTCATCGACGACGGTGCCTGGCGTGGTTCCATAGAGCTCTTGGGCTCGCTGAAGGATTGCGTCCTTGCTGGTCTCATTGGGAAGCGAGCCACGGAGGATGAGCATTCCATACTCGACACGTGCATGAAAATTGGCGGGGGTGGGAGTGAGCGATGCAGTCGATGGTGGAAGGTGGCGTGGAAGGCAGAGAAAGGCAAGGAGGGCAAGTGCAACAATACCAGTTGCTAAAATTGCTGCAGTCTTCATACTTCACCCCATGGACGGACAGAGGCTTGCTTGCCTCAGTAAAACCTAGCAGATAAGTGAAAAAAATGTGTCAGGATCCACTCTAGCCAACATAGCCTTCCCAGACTGTGAATCTTGGTTAGCCTGTGGTTAGGATGTGGGGTCTCTGGGAGCTTGTCCGACATTGCATTTGTAATGAGGCGAAGGAGGTGTAACTAGATGCAAGACCTCAGGCCTGGACAAGCTGAAGGTGGACGCGCTTGAATACATTGATGATTTTTCTGTCCGAGTACGACGCAGATGGAATGCAGATCATTCGTCACAGCAAAACAGTTACTATCGGACTGGCTTCTAGGGCATAGATGGAGGTCTCTAAGGGCTTTGGAAACCATGACATCTCGCTCTTCGCAAGATGCTGTCTTGGGGGAAGCTCCGCCTGGATTTTGGCAGGACCTGCACGCCCAGAAAGCTCAGCCCCTTATCAGAAACACATCACTTAGAATTTCAATGGGTTACAGAAAAAAACTCTGATTATTCCCTATCGTGGATTGTAGGAGTTGGACTCATTTTCTGAGATAAAAATCAGGGTAAACTCGGGTTGGTGCTGTAGCCGTTCAGGACATTCCTACAAGTTGAGTTTGCCTGGAAGCTGGCCGATAGATTCTGCTCCCGTCAAAGTTCGATCACCTTGTCGGCAAACCATGAACAATGCTTCATAATGCGGCATGAAG
>DATHTZ010000536.1:0-7680 GCA_035462675.1 Nitrospiraceae bacterium
GACGATCTCCGGAGATTTCGGCAAGGGGCTCGTGAGTGCGCGTGCTTCGGCCAACTTGTCGGTTGGTACCGGCGTCAGCATCATATGCCGTTCAGCGGCCCCGGCGGGAATGGCAAGAGAAAGCACTGCGACCAACAATGGGAACATATTCAGCTTCATCACCTTCCTCCCTTTGACCGCATGCTGAAAAAGTCCGCTAGCGTCGTTCTCACATCGTTCAAACCCTCAACGGACAGACATACCTTATGGGGCGCTATTGGTTTCGATATCGACTCCAAGACCGATCCAGGCCCGCAGCAGATCGTGTCGCGTGATCGAATAGACCACCTTGCCGTTTCTCTCGATCGGCAAGTTGAGAAGCCGATTATCCTCCATGAGCTTCACAGCCTCGTCGAGACTCGTATCATCTGTTGCGGCGATGCGGTCTTTCGCCATAATGTCCTCTGCGGCCAGCCGATTCAGATCCTTGCCCGCTTCCAGCGCTCGAAGGATGTCGAACTCGCTGATGAATCCGGCGAACCTCCCCTCTCCGTCGACCACCGGCGCTCCAGGTGTGTGCGTCGTCAGCAACTCAACGGCGATCCCCATCGCATTCTGTTTTCGAGTGAATACAAGATCGTTCGTGGCACGCACTTGCCCAATCGTCTTGAACCCTCCGACAGGAACACCCGGTCTCACTAACGTGGTCATAACACCCTCCTTGGTGATGTTGAATAGCTACAATTCGTTCGCCTGCTCAAGCAGGCCCGCTGCTGAAGCCCTCTCCTCTTTCACAACAGATCGTAACGATTCGCCTTCGCTTCGTTATGGATTCATCGATTGCGTGAATTCCTGTGCACGTTCGTCGATTCATGCTCAAAGCATCCAACAATTTTGGCAGCCCGGTAACACGACCCGCTTGTATCAACCAGCAACCTCTATGCCAAGCGGACAAACGAGCAGCGTTCCGGATAGATAGGAATTACCACGGTGTTCAGGGGCTGAGATATCGATTTCGCTCTGTCCCGCCAAGGAAAGTGGGGAGTCCTGCAACGATTGAGGTAGGCAACTGGGGCGAAATGCAACACCAGAAGAATTTAGGAAGATACAAAAATTAGGGAGCTCACTGGAACATCACAGCCTTCATACCGACTCAGAGGTATACACAAGCTCGCCGCCACAATGGTCTGTGAGAGCCAAAAGGAATTGGGCGGTGATTCGGATGCATAGAATCCCGCACTAGGCCCATCACAAATCCAGCACTACCATCTTGCGGTGGAATCGGGTGATCACGTTGGGGTCCGGTGCCAGGCGGATGGGGGCTTCGTCTTTGCCGTTGTACGACAACAGGTTCAGCATGTATCGGAGACTTTCCAATCGCGCAGCCTGCTTATCGTTTGCCTTGACGATAATCCAGGGGCTGAATGTCGTGTGCGTTTTGCTGAACATCTCCTCTTTGTAGCGGGTATAGGAGTCCCACAGCTCTTGCGCCTTGTCATCAACCGGACTCAGCTTCCATTGCTTGAGCGGATTCTGCCTGCGCGCGTCGAATCGCTTTGCCTGCTCTTCTTTCGAGATGGAAAACCAGAACTTGATGATGCTCACACCGTCTTCGTAGAGCATATGTTCAAATTCCGGAACCTGCTGCAGAAACCGCTGGTGTTCCTTCTTGCTGCAGAATCCCATCACCGGTTCGACCACCGCACGGTTATACCAACTGCGGTCGAAGAACACGATCTCGCCCTTGTTGGGCAGTTGGCGGATATAGCGTTGAAAGTACCACTGCCCTCTTTCCTCATCCGACGGTTTGGGCAGCGCGACCACCCGCATGGCACGAGGGTTCAAGTGCTCGGTGAACCGCCGGATGGTACCGCCCTTCCCGGCTGCATCGCGCCCTTCAACCAGGATCGCGATCCGCTCTCCATTACTCTGCACCCATCGCTGAAGCCTGACCAATTCAACTTGTAACTGCCGCAACTCTTGTTCGTACAGCAGCGTCTTGCGCACTTCTTCGATATCGACAGCTTTATTCTCAAGCAACTGAATGAGGCCTTTTCTCGTATTGACCCGCCGGAGATCGTCCTCGGTCAAGACACGGCCCAGCTCTCCGATACGCCCTAACCCCTGTCCGGCAGATTCACTGCGCGGCAGTCGATAGCCATCCCCTTGCCGCGGCACCATCGTCGGTATGGTCTCCAGCTCATTGACATCGAGACGCCCCTGTCCCACGCGTTCATCGATATCCGCCTCATCCCGCCGACCCGCTCGGCCTTTTGACTGTCCAGTCGATTCGCTATCGGATGCCATACAGAGCTTCCTTCCTTTAATCCTGAATCAGAATGCGACGTTGCGGTCACGTTCGGCCACGGCCTTGATGTAGTCTCCCATGCCCTTGATCGTCGCGCCCGCGACAAGATCCCCGGCGCCGATCTGCCGCGCCACAGCACAGGCCCCGCAGACCCAGATGGGAATATTCGCGGATTGCACCGCTGCCAGAAGATCCTTCAGCGGCGTCAGGTTCACCCCAATCACATGATCGGCGGTTCCCTTTCGCCCGAGCGTCACGGATTCATTCCACAGCCAGAGCACAACCTCGTGCCCTTGCTCCTTCGCCACTTTTGCCGCCATGAACGGCAACGTCGCCATGGTAGGATCGTCCGTGCCTCTACTGCCGGAAATAATAAATGTCGCCATGCTTTCCCCCTCCTTATCGTTCGCATTTCTTGTTCTTCTCGCCCCTCGTTACCCCTCACACTCTATTTCGCCAACGAGCGAATGTAGTGAATCAGCTGCCACACCTGTTCATCCGGCAGTCCGACGAATGACATCATCCCTGTTCCCGGCGAACCGTTCTTGATGATCCAGAACAGTTGCCCATCGGGAATGTCCTTCATCATCGCCCCGCATGTGAAGTTACGAGGCGGCGGCATCAACGCTGCTCCCATAACCCCCTTCCCGTCTCCCTGTTCCCCGTGGCACAGCGCACAAGCCACGGGTTGCGCCGTCTTCAAGTAGACGGTCCTCCCTGCCTGAATGGCTCCGGCTGATGCAGCAAGCGGATTTTTCTGGGCTAAGAATTCGTCCGGCGCTTTGACCGTCTTGCGAGGCTGCACACAGGCTCCCCCCTGACCCCCACTCGGAGCGGTGGCCATGTCCGGTACCCCCTTAAACGTCACTTTCAAGTAGGCGATCACATCAGCCACACCTTGCTGACCAATCGTCAAATTCCAATAGGGCATGTTCGGCGATTTGCCTACCGCCACCCCGCCATGATTGATGACGTTGTAGAGATACTCCATCGGGAGTTTCTCAAATGGAATGTTGGCATGAATTGCCGGCTTGGGATCCAGGCCGGAAGCTGCCGGGCCATCCCCCTTGCCCGTCGGGCCGTGACACTGCGAACAATATTCCTTATAAATCACCTTCCCGCGATCCGCGCTGGCCATCCCAAACTCCGAGCTCGTCCAGGGCTCGTAATACTTGAAGTCCTTCACCCCCTGAACCATGAGAAACCCAATTACTGCGCGAAGCTGTGGCTCCGTCGCGTCGGCCAAAAACTCGCCGCTATGCGGCGTGAAGTCTTGCGGATTCTGTCCAAAGCGGAAAAGCCAGTCCTGGTCATACCGCTGCCCGGCCGCTACGAGCGATGCGCTCTGCGGACCCCCGATGAACTTGCCGTTCTCTTCAATCACGTGGCAGCCGAGACAGGCGTGCGCCTTGTAGGCCATTCCGCCGAACGTCGCTTCGAACTTCGTGACCTTCGAGAGATCAAACGCGCCGATCTTCACACGCGGATCCTTGTTGTGCTCAGCAAAATAATCGGCGATATCGTTGGCCTCCGACTCGGCGACCATCGGATGCTTGGACGGCACCTCGGTCAGATCCCATCGATAGCCCTTGGCATACAACGGCGCTTCTTTACCTGTCAGCCACCGGATCAACCAAGGCCTCTGATACTTGCTCCCAGCCCAGATGAGGTCAGGCGCCTTCAGGTTGAAGCGCGAATCCGGCTGACCTTCCAGCCGGTGGCATTGCACACAGGTCTGCTGAATGATGTCTTTCGCTCGCGATTGATCGCTCGCGAACAAGAGATGTGGGAACGACATCAGCCCCAGCAACGTGAGTACTGCACTGCCAATGACCAGCCGGGTTCTTATATTCATATCGAGACTCCTTTCAATCTTGACCCGCATATATTCATGACGGTTTCTCCCCACGGCGATGGGGATTGAGTTCAATCGCCACACCGGCAGGCACTGCGAGAGATTGATGCACGGTGCAGCCATGCGCTACTTTGAGAAGCCGCTCGCTGTGTTCAACTGTGATGCGATGCGGCACGTGAATCGCCAGTGAAATCTGGCTTACCCGATGCGGTTGTTCCGCCATGGTCCATTCCGCCTCGATGCTGAACCCTTTAGTCGAGATCTGATGGCGGTCGCAGTAGCGGCCCACGAAATACCCGACACAGGCAGCGAGTGAACCGACAAAGAGTTCGACAGGACTCATCCCGGCATCCTGTCCACCATCTTCGATCGGCTGATCTGTGACGACCCGGTGCTTGCCACATGTGATGTCATACCGAGTTCCGCTATGGTAAGCCACGGTGAGTGTCATCGCGCACCTCCCGGATTAGGCAACCGCATTGCCAGCCAGATACAGACGATTCCCAGGGGTGCCGCGATCAAGATGCCATGAGTCCCGAGCAGGCTTGGAATCGTCACCGGACCATATCGACCCACAGCCAGCAGAGACTCTTCGATCTCAGGAAATATAAAGGCAAATACGAGCGCTCCCCCTAATCCACCCATCACGGTCACCCAGGCATCCAGCTTACCTTCGGCACAGGCTGCGAGTGCCGTTCCAGGGCAGTATCCCGTGATCGCAAATCCCACGCCGAAGATCACGCCGGCAATCACGATCCCGAGGAGATACAGATCTTTCACTTTCATATTGGCAAGCCCGAACAGATCCAACAGATGCACTCCCATGAGCCCGACACCGATCGCCATCAAAATCAGTTTCATGATGGTCAAATCTTTTAACCGGAGCGCGTTGACGATCTTGGTATGACTCGACGCGCCGGAGAGCTGAAGCAGAGCTCCAAACGCCGCTCCGAGCATCAATCCCAGTGCTAGCATCAACATCGCATCTCTCCGTCCCGATAGAGTATGCGCGCCGTGATAATCCCGCTGATGAAGAGTGCCGTCGAAAAGACAAAGGAGCCGATGGCCAATTGCGAAATCCCACTGATCATGTGCCCGGAGGTGCAGCCGCCTCCAAAGCGGGCGCCGAAGAGGAGAAGAAACCCGCCGATGAAGGACCAGACCAACCGCCTTCCGGGATTCGAACCGAACCGTCTGCTCCATTCGACCGGCACAACTCTGGTTGTGAAGCGAGCGGTAGCTATCGCGGCTCCCAGCGCCCCGAGTGGAATCCCCAACACAAAAAAGAACTCGTAGGTCGCCAGCGTCCATCCTTCTGTTGCCTTGACCAAATAAGGACTCTTGGATGCCACGTCCGGGAGCACATTGTGCAGAAGCACGCCATCCAACACGACATATTGTGACGACACCCCGATGGGTTGAACCAATGCCACGGCTACAATGAGAACCAGACCGATTCCGATTCCCCCGGCCCACCATGAGAGCACCGGGCTCACATCCTCGTGAGGCGTTTCATAACGACGTAGGGTGTCTGGCTTCATCTCGGCATCACGGTTTGATATAGACCCAGCCTTGCTCTTGCAATTCCACCAGGCGAACCATGGCGGGAACCGTTCGGTCCACCTGCTCAACCAGATCGCGCACAGTGAGATTCATCGCCTTCATCGTATTGGAGCAGGCTGTGAACTCGACATCATAAGCCGTCTTCAGTTGCGCCAGTTCCGTCGCCAAGGTTGAATCTTTTTTCGTCAGCATTATCAGCCCGGCGCCATGCACAACCAACTCGACCTGCACATGCTCGCGACCCATTTCCTGATAGAGGTGGCGGATATTATTCAACGCGCCTCGCTGGACCTTCTCATCGCTCGAATTGACGTGCATGACCACTCGATGTGGATCCTGAGACATCTCGGCTGCTCCACTCAGTCCCACGATAGACACACCAAGTACTCCGACCAGAAGCGTGACGAGTATTGCGTTCATCTTGACGAACACGGTGTATGACGCTCCCTCACCACCTAGCAGGTTACGGAAAAATGCAGTTTATGCACAAAACGCCGAAGGAACTTTCTGTTTGGCACTGAAGTCAAAATAGTCTCAGGATGCTCAAAAAGGCTGTCCAGCAAGGCCGCCGCGCGTGAAGAGTCGAGGAGGTACGCACCGCACTTCGTGTGGGCCGTTCGCCCTTGCAATGAATTTTGGCGAACGGAAAAGCCCCGCGAGTAACTCTGACCTCCGGGAGGCTCCGTTCCTCACGTTGAGCCTCTGAGCGATGCGAGAACGCCGCTGGTGGACTTTTCAGCATCCCGCTAGGCTCAGTACGGAGAATCAGCAGGCTTACCGCCCTTCGGCCAATCCTTCTCTTTATCGGGAAAGTCCGGCCTCGATTGAGCGTTGATATATGCGGCCACATCGTACGCATCATCATCCGATAGGCTCCAACCCCAGCTACGCGGCATATTCGATTTGATGAAGGCGGCAGCCACGCTCACCCGTGCCATGCCTGCGGCAATGTTATAGGACTGAGGCCCCCAGACCGGCGGCGCCGCCATCGTCCCCAGGCCGTCGGAGCCGTGACAGAAGGCACATTTGCCCGCAAACACCTTCTTCCCATTGTCTGCATCGAGCGGGCGCCGTGACTGAATGCGCTGAAGACCCCGCCAGGATATTGTCGCACCGCTCGGCACTCCGCGTGAGAGCCAGGTGATATAGGCCACGACGGCCTGCAGCTTGGAACTGTCAGGCGGAAACGCTCGACCATTCAGACTCCGCTCCATGCACTCGTTGACACGATCGGCCAGAGTATTCACCCTGGCGTTGCGGGAACGGTACTCGGGATAGACCGCGGCAAGGCCGACGAACGAAGCCGCATTCGGATTGAGCCCACCGTCGAGATGGCAGTTGGTGCAGTTGAGGCGATTGCCGACATAGGATCTGGCATATTCCTGCGTATTGACGACAATCTGATACCCGAGTCGGATCTGTTCACCCAGTTGGCCACCCGGAATGGTTTCTGGAGAGGGTGGAGCGAATTCTATCGGCGCAGTGCCGGTCTGGCCGGTCCCACGAGGCTCCTCAGTCGTGACCCGGGCTCTCTCGCCGGAACAACTCAGGAGCAGAGTCATCCCAAGAATCATCGACAACAGCCATACCATACCCCTTCGTTGTGCCAAGACCGTGCCACTATCGGGAGTAACTGGCCTATCGATTTATCCTGCTCAAATTCTACGATTAGCCGTGAGATTCCTACCGCTCTGGAGCGTAAAGCCACAGCGCCAACCCTGTGATTGTTGCGAGATGCCACAGAGCCAGGCGGATGCGAGGGGTTCACTGATTTCAGTCTTCGTTGCCGAAATGGCTACGAAGGATGGAAGCTGAAGAATGCTCGGTGAAGAAAACGCAGATTAGATCAAGCCGGCACTACTCGAGGTCGGCTCGTTCGACAAACCTGTTCATCCGGTTAGTAGGCGGCGAAAAACGGTTGGGCACAGCGAGCACAAAACGACCTGCATATCTGGAACAAGGAGGGATTATTCCC
>DATHTZ010000537.1:0-3383 GCA_035462675.1 Nitrospiraceae bacterium
GCCCTCAAAAATCCCAATAACAGCATAAACACTAGCATTTTTTCTATGACACAGTAGTTCAAACCTGACCTTCTGGACGCAACCACTCAACCCTCGCGCAACCTACATCCGACCCCCCGTACCCCATAATTCTCCCAATTCCTAACTCCACGTGGGAAGTCATTCTGTCGGCGCACCAATTTTCTAACGAATTCAAACTTTGGGCATATTTTGGAACGTATTTATCATCATTCCCACACTCAACGAAGGGGGGCGACCATGTAAGGAAGTCCCAGCCTCCAACCTTAGCGTACCCCTTCTAGTGATCGTTTCCTCCTCACTTCCGTCACTCCTGTTCAAGACTCACAGTTCCCACCACGTAATCGGGCGAAGGCTGGCCTTTTCCATCCCACCTCTCAGCTCATGCAAAGGAGACCCACATGTCGGCACGTAAACAATCTTGGAATGCTATCGCAAAGAAAGTCATCGGCAAGAAAGCTGTTTATCACGGTGGCGACGGTCAATTCGCGTTTGTCACGCCCTGCCGGGAGGTGCATTACTCTCTATGGTCGTCAAAAGAAGAGGCGGATAAATGCAAGGCGAAGTTCGATAAGACGGGATGTGGCGGCGAGTGCAGGCCTTGGACTCACTTCATCCTCGATCTGTCGAAGCTGGTGGCTTAGAGAAAAGGGAGACGCGCTGTTTCTTCAGCGTTATTTCTCCCCCCAGCAGTCTTCAGCGATTTTTCTCCATTCAAGCATGACCTCCCGCCGTCGGTCAAACGTTAATCGTTCCAGACTGACTATCCATGGCTCCACGTCCCGCATGGCCTGCTCCATCCGCTGGAGACAGTTGGTTTCTCCAGCTGGGAATGCGTTGTGGTCTAGTGTAGTAGACTGTTCACCTTCGGAGCACGGCTCTTTATGATGTGGAGAATACCCACGAGTACACAGCTTCGGCTCTCCCGCCTCAGATCCAGCTTTGGCATCAATGTGAATGCCTTTCCCTATATCAACGCGCTTCATCTCACGCTCGCGTTGTTGTGTGCCATCACAGACAGTCGAGCCACCAGCAGCACAGCCTACCAACGTGATCAGGATCACAAATAAGATTATCCTCATTAAGGTTCCCACTTTTGGGGCGGCTCAATTGGCCCGCCCCATTCACCTCCATCCTCTGACAGAGGATTCGTGCCGCTTACCCCTAATTTCCTAGATGACGGGTGAATAAACACCTCTTGGAGTACGACGAGAAAGCCTTGCGCTTGTCTCCACGAGTACTATCCCGCTTCGTCGGCTTGTCGTCCATGTCATAATACAATAACCACCTTCCACCCATTGGCAATCTTGACCTGCGGGCCTGATCCATCCAGCGGCATGCACCACACTGCAGGACCATGATTCAAGCAGATGGCATCACCTACAGCAGTAAATTCAGACTCGCCTGATACTACCCCAAGCTGCGGCAGCTTCCCACTCTAGCCTAGGATCCACGTTCCCGATGGGCGGCGAATAATTAGTAGATCGCCAGCAATCAGATCCACAAAAGGATAGGGGGCAGATTGCCGAGAAAGACTACTTGCGGTGTTTACTCCGCTTCCCACGACGGTCCCGGCTGCGAGTCAACCCCCCAAGGCATTGGGGCCTCCTGCCGCCCCTCCAACCCCTCAAGGACATGCATCCAGCGACGCATATTTCAGACACCACCTGCCAACGATAACTATTGGCCCATTCCTGGAATAAGCTTTTTTAAGGATTCTCCTTCTTTTTTCATGCCATCCCCACCCGTCAGTGCCAGGAAGACAATTCATCTTTGGTTTGTTTGATCGTGCCCATATTCTTTTGGATATCGTCCACGTTCTTCTGCATCTCAACTAGGGCGCTCCCGATCTGGCTCACGGATGTTTTTAACCCGAAGAGCCCTTGCGCAGAGGCGACATGCAATGACAGCCCCCCAAGCCAAATCTTGGCAGGAACGCGATTATCGAAAAGATGTATGTCGATCGTATGGCTGTCATAGTATCCCCTCCTTGGTGTGTAAATCCTCTTTGCATGCTCGCCATGACCTGTGACGCTGACTACTTCTGCTTCGCTACAATCTTGTATTTGATCCCCTCATACGTGGATCGCGGAAGAATCTTCTTCTGGACTAGTTCATCCTTCCATTGGTACGGGCACCTGTGATCATTTTCTCTGAGTGGGCCGCCCATACCCCATGCGTTATGAGCGCAGGTGCACTACCTGACTAGCACAACAGGATCGCCAACCCGTACCGTCCCCGCCGTGTCAATGGAGGCCCAGACACCTATGTGATTGTGATGGTGCTGTACGGCGGTACGGAATATCCGCAGATCCCGCACGAGATCGGCTTGACGGTGCGCCGTCATGACGCAGCGCATGGTCGGACGCATCTGTGCAATTTGGACTCTTTTACCAACTTCAAGAGTCCCCTCAAGCCAGTCATCTTCTATGAAGCCCTCATCTCCGGGTGCGGTTTCCACGAAAATGTTCGGGCGAAAGCGGCGGGGGTCGAGCTGCGCGTCCTCGCCGATCAATGTGCGTAAGTGGAATAGCGTGCCGCTCGCCAGAATGTGAAGGCTTGCTGCGTCGAAGAACGTGCCAGGCGGCAGTGGGAACGCATCAGGCAGTGTTGCTGCAGTGCGTTCCGGCAGCACGTTCTCAACCGGCACATCGCCAAAGACCGTGGCAGGATCGATCTCCGCATAGCTGGGCCGGTCGCTCTGCGCATGGTCCAACACCACCGGCCGGCCCAGCGCAGCGGACAGTATCGCCGAGGTGTCGGCTGCTTGTCCCTGAATGGTTTGCCCGTCCGGCAGGGTGATGCGGAGTGGCGCTAGCGCTCCCGGTACCGGTGGTGCGTCATACCACGCCCTGAATTCAAGCAGATTGGCCCACTTTTTGGCGGTCACGATGCGACCGTTGCTTTCGCGCAATGCGTAGGCACGGTCCCCAATGATGCCCTGTTCACTGATGTCCACTGCGCTCAGCCGTTCGCCCTGCATGGATTTGACCGGATACCGAAAGAGATCTTGCACTACGCCGATCTGACGTTTTTTCATCAGTTACATCCTCTCATCTGATTACCTTCGTATCGATATTGCCATTGTGTCGATGGGCAACGCGCGGTGCCCAAGCATACGGTGGTGTGAGTACAGTAGGCACCATGGACCATGAAACTCTGCACAGTATCTTACGATGTACCGGGAAATTCCATGGGCGCAGAATACCCTTTTCCCTCTGGGAATGCACGCTGACTTGGGAGGGCTTTCCCCTGGAAATGGAACCATCCATCCCGGTCACTTGCGTACAAGCCTGCTGGGACTGGCACTTAGCTCACGCTGTTTCACCCAGTGTTTTCGCCTGTGCGCCTTCGACATCCTGGTA
>DATHTZ010000538.1:0-3118 GCA_035462675.1 Nitrospiraceae bacterium
GATCAATACAGCCGACCAGCCATTGCATCATTCCTGACTGGAGGAACCTGTCTACATCGGACTCTTCAGCGTCGAAAGCCGCATACTGAAGATCTTGCGGCTATGCAGATCATCTTCTCCGAACCGAGACAGATTCTTTACTCACCCCCGTGTTCCCAAAAAGTGTCCGCTCGCTGCTGGAGCCCCACCAAATCATTGCCCAGGCCATTCAGCTGGATCATGCGGTCTGTTGCCGGCCCAATTCGGGAAAGCAGGCAACCCGGAGACGGGGAGACGGTCATTTCGAAGATCAATCGAGACACGCCAGCCTACGTTGTCGACACGTGGTCGCGAGTGACAAAGTTGCTACTCGATCAATCAATTCTTGCCGCATGAGCAATTCTGACCAGACCACCGCCGGCCTTCTAGTCATGATGGGCAGTACGGGGGAGGTTTGGATGTGCCAGGACAGATCGATGCGGACACGGACATATCGAAATATTATACAGGAGGAAGACATCATGAACGCAGATCAACTCAAGGGAAAATGGACGCAGTTCAAAGGGGAGCTGAAAGAGAAGTATGGCAAGTTTACTGATGACGACTTGAAGCAGATCGAAGGCAATTACGACAAGTTTGTCGGTAAAGCCCAGGAACGGTATGGCGATAAAAAGGATGACCTCATGAAATGGGCGGACGCGTGGCATGAGAAGCCGGCGCAGAAACCCGTAGGGAAGGGACAATAGCCCCACTGAGTAGCGCCAATTCGTAAAAGACGTCTGACAACACATGTTTACATTTACTTAAGGAGAACTTAATGAACACACGCTACGTCCTAACACTCTGCACGGCTCTGGTTATCGGTGGGGCGTTCCTTGCCGGATCGGCGCAGGCGCTTGACAAAGTCAATGAGAAGACCCCGATCAACGACACGTGGCTCACAGCAAAAACCAAGATTGCGCTCGCTGCCGATGGTCGCGTCAAAGGGCGGCAGATCGAGGTTGAGACGACAGAGGGCCTGGTAGTGCTCCGCGGCAAGGTCGATTCGGACGCGGCCAAGCAGGCGGCGGAGGAGATCACCAAAATGCTCGATGGCGTCAAGACGGTGAAGAACGACCTCAAGGTGGTCGCTCCGTCTATGCGCGAGGCAACCGATGACAAGGATGAGGCGATTACGACACGGGTCAATGCGCAGATCGCGAAAGACGCCTCTCTAAAGGATGCCGGTATCCATGCCCAGACAAATGCGGGCGTGGTCTCGCTGACTGGCGAGGTAATAGATTTCATGAGCAGTGCCAATGCGTCTTGGACTGCCTGGCAGGTTCCCGGCGTGAAGTCGGTGAAGAACGATCTCACGGTGAAGGAGAAGGCCTAAAGAGGTCTGGGAAAATGCCTCGCTCATGTCGGTTCAAAACAACTGAGTCGACACAATCAATTACAAGGAGGTTCGTCATGAAGAAGCTCATCGGTTCGTTCGTGTTCGCACTCGTCCTCGGTGTCGGGATGGCATCCCTCTCATTCGCGGCTGGTGATATGGCGGCGCCAAACTCCCAGACGGTGAAAGGCGACTTACTAAAAATCGACGGGGAGTTTTACGTGGTGAAGGATATGGCCGGCAAGGAAATCCGTTTGCATGTCGACAAAACCTCTCAGCTGGACGGCACCTTCAAGGCGGGGGACAAGATCGAGGCCCAGACCACGGACAAAGGCCACGCATCATCCATTAAACAGGCAAAACCGAAGATGTAGGTCCAGGGATGCGAACGTAGAAATTCACGATCCAGAGAGTGGGGTCAGCCCTGAGGGCTGGCCCCAATCAAGGCTGGTCTCATCAAATTAGTCGTGTTCCTAAACCGGGAGTATCGCCTCATGCACATCATAAAGGGCCTCATCGGTGCAATGGTGCTGGCAAGTGTAGGACTGTTTATGTCTGCCTGTAACACATCCAAGGCCACGCTCGACACGTTCGCCAAGTTCACATCGAGCACGAGTCCTGGAGAGTGGATCGATGCCGATGGGGTCATACAGGAAAGCCAAAAGGCTCGGCTGTTTGCCGCTGTGGCATTCGAGAATCTAGAACAGGACATCGCACGTGGGAATGGAGAATATCTCAGGTCGTTGGCCGTCTTGATGAAAATCCCTGCCGGGGAACAGGACGAGTTTAGGACGTTCTCGCAGAGACAATATTCTCGCCTCTTCGCCTATGACCGGCGAACGGCGGAAAATTTGTTGGCCACACTGATCAGCAAGAGGGAAGACCTCCGAGCCAACAGTCAACATTTGAAATAAGGCCAAGGGAGGCGCGGCAGAAAAGTTTTATTCTGCGGTTGGTCGCATTGCCCGCAGGCATTCTTCTTTAGTTCTTAGTGGTTGGCACTCTCAAATAATAGAGCCGTGGTAAGTATGGGTGTCTATTGCTAGGTAAATGTAATTTCTCTTCCATAGGAGGTGGTCATGTCGATGCTCAAATTGTTCATCGTGGGTGGATTGATCGTATTCGGAGCGTTATCTGTCGAGGCTGCGGACATGGAGCTGCAGCTGGTCGATAAGAACTGTTGGATCGAGATTTTTGAAGACGATAACTATGATGCCGATGATCCGCATGTGAAAATTCAAGGTCCGAAGGAGGTTGCGACCATGAAGAATCTTGAGGGCAAGGATTGGGCCAATGACATCGAAAGTGTCATCGTCGGTTCCAACGCCTCAGTCCATGCCTATGAAGACAAGGATTTCAAAGGCACAGAGATCACCTTCGCGCCAGGCCAGCGTGTACCAAATCTTGGCAAGCTCGACATGGCGAACGACATCGAATCAATGAAAATTAGCTGCCAGAAGTAACCATTGGTTGGAGAATCCTCGGGATGAGCATGGTCTGTGCTTATCCCACTAGGTGGACATCAAGGTCGACGGAGTGGGCCAGTCCTTCTGAATGGCCCACTCTACATATTGCGCAGGAGCGAAATTTCTGAGCGCACAGCAGGTTGCTAATATCATTACCCCGCCACTGAGCTCCCCTGCCGGTGATCATTACCCCAGCTCTCTCCGACTATCATGAATTCACAGGCCATGAGCATAACTGAACAGACCGTATCTTGTCACATGGGCATACTTTGGCCATCATTATTGCGCATGTCTACTG
>DATHTZ010000539.1:0-4754 GCA_035462675.1 Nitrospiraceae bacterium
CAAGCGTTCATGCGAGAGCACTTTTCAACCAACGCCAAACCTGAGGTCGGCGTTGTTGTCATGAACATGCATAAGGCGAAGGGAAAGCAGTTCGATGAGGTAATCATCTTCGAGGGATGGCCAATCAAACGAAAAGGCCACCCACCCTACAACGCCAACCGTATCGTGCGCTTCAATTCCACGAATGAGATCGACGACCAGACACGCCAAAACCTTCGGGTCAGCGTGACGCGAGCTAGACAACGAGTAACAGTTCTTACGCCGACAACTGATCGCTGTGTGCTTCTGTGTCCATAAGGTCAATCTGACACATGGCCAATCCAATGTTCAGAGAATACACCGTCGAGTCTGCCGCTCTCAGTTGGCTGGAAGGGCTCGGTTACGCCGTCCTCCACGGCCCCGAGATCGCAGCAGGCGAACCAGCAGCCGAGCGCAGTGACCCCAACTATCGCGATGTGGTACTGGAGCGTCGTTTGCGACAAGCTCTTGTACGCCTGAATCCTGACCTACCTTCCGAGGCATTGGAGGACACCTACCGCAAGCTAACGCGGACCGATGCGCCGACTTTGGTCGAGCGCAATCGTACCGTGCACCACATGCTCGTGGACGGAGTCACGGTTGAGTACCGTCGGCCGGACGGATCGATTGCAGGCGCACAGGCGCGGGTGCTCGATTTCGATCAACCCGACAACAACGACTGGCTGGCCGTGAACCAGTTCACGGTGGCAGAAGGACAACATACCCGCCGGCCCGACGTGGTCGTCTTCGTTAATGGCCTGCCGCTCGCGGTCATCGAACTCAAGAACCCGGCTGATGAGAACGCCACCATCTGGGGCGCTTATCAGCAACTCCAAACCTATCAGGCACAGATTCCCTCGCTCTTCGCAACTAACGCGGCGCTGATGGTCTCTGACGGGGTGCAGGCGCGCATCGGCACTCTCGGCTCAGGGAAGGAATGGTTCAAGCCCTGGCGCACGATCACGGGGCGGGAGGACGCTACGGCGAAGTTGGCAGAACTACAAGTCATGCTTGAAGGGGTGTTCGAGAAGCGACGGTTCCTCGACCTCGTACGGCACTTCATCGTGTTCGAGGACGAGGGTCGCGGCAAACTCACCAAGAAGATGGCGGGCTATCACCAGTTCCACGCGGTGAATGTGGCTGTCGAAGAAACTTTGCGGGCAGCCCGCCGCGTGGCGGAACACCAGGCCGCAGATGTCTTGGGCCACTACAAGTCAGGTCACCAGCCGGGTGGCGAACCGGGAGACCGGCGGGTCGGTGTGGTCTGGCACACACAAGGGTCTGGTAAGAGTCTGACGATGGCGTTCTACGCTGGCCGCGTGATCCTGCATCCGACGATGGAGAATCCCACCATCGTCGTGCTCACTGACCGCAACGACCTCGACGACCAGCTCTTCGGTACCTTCGCCCGCTGCCATGATTTGCTACGTCAGCCACCGGTGCAGGCAGCGGATCGTGCCGACCTGCGCGAGAAGCTGAAGGTCGCTTCCGGCGGCGTGGTCTTTACCACCATCCAGAAGTTCTTCCCTGAAGAAAAGGGCGACCGCCATCCCATTCTCTCGGACCGTCGCAATGTCGTCGTGATCGCGGACGAGGCGCACCGTAGCCAGTATGATTTCATCGACGGCTTCGCCCGGCACATGCGCGATGCGCTGCCGAACGCGTCGTTCATCGGATTCACCGGGACGCCTATTGAGAAGACCGACGCCAACACACGCGCGGTCTTTGGCGACTATATCAGCGTCTACGATATTCAGCGGGCGGTCGTCGATGGTGCCACGGTCCCCATCTACTACGAAAGTCGGCTCGCCAAGCTGGAGCTGAAGGCATCGGAACGGCCCAAGATCGATCCCCAGTTCGAGGAAGCCACAGAAGGCGAGGAGGTCGAGCGTAAGGAGAAGCTCAAGAGCCGATGGGCGCAGCTCGAAGCCGTGGTGGGATCGGACAACCGGATCAAGTTGATCGCGCGGGATCTGGTTGAACACTTTGAAAACCGGCTTTCAACAATGGACGGGAAGGCGATGGTGGTCTGCATGAGCCGCCGAATTTGCGTCGAGCTGTACCGCGAGATTGTTGCGTTGCGCCCCAAGTGGCATGGCGATACGGACGAACTCGGCTCGATGAAGGTGATCATGACTGGGTCGGCATCCGATCCGATGGAGTGGCAGGGCCACATCCGCAACAAGAAACGGCGCGAGGACATGGCGCTACGGTTTCGCGCCCCGAAAGACCCGTTTCAAATTGTGATCGTGCGGGATATGTGGCTGACGGGTTTCGACGCGCCAAGTCTCCACACGATGTACGTGGACAAGCCGATGCGCGGGCACGGGCTGATGCAGGCCATCGCGCGGGTTAATCGGGTGTTCAAGGATAAGCCCGGCGGGCTCGTGGTGGATTACCTCGGCCTTGCCGACGAACTCAAGCAGGCGCTGGCGACGTACACCGAAAGCGGCGGCACTGGGAAGACGGCTATCGATCAGGCCGAGGCCGTGGCTGTGATGCTGGAGAAGTACGAGATCTGTCAAGGCCTCTTCCACGGCTTTGACTGGTCGCGCTGGATGACTGGGAAACCGCAAGAGCGTCTCTCGGTGTTGCCCGCCGCGCAGGAGCATATCCTTGCCCAGCAAGACGGCAAACCTCGTCTGCTGCGCGCAGTCACCGACCTCTCGCAAGCCTTCGCGCTCGCCGTGCCACACGAGGAGACGTTCCGCGTCCGCGACGATGTGGGATTTTTCCAGGCCGTCCGCTCGGTACTGGCCAAAAACACGCCGGGCGAGCAGAAGACTGACGAAGAACTCGACCACGCCATCCGGCAGATCATCTCGAAGGCTGTCATGTCCAACGAGGTGGTGGATATCTTCGCTGCGGCCGGACTGAAGAAACCGGACCTCTCGATCCTCTCCGACGAGTTCCTAGCGGAAGTGCGTGGAATGCCGCAGCGCAATCTAGCGGTCGAGTTGCTCCGCAAGCTCCTGGCTGGTGAGATCAAGGTCCGATCGAAACGAAACGTCGTGCAGGCGCGCTCCTTTGCGGAACTCCTCGAACAGTCGATACGGAAGTACCAGAACCGTGCGATCGAAACCGCTCATGTGATCGAAGAGTTGATCGGCCTGGCGAAGCAGATGCGGTCAGCCCATACACGGGGTGAGACGCTTGGCCTGACCGAAGACGAGTTAGCCTTCTATGACGCACTGGAGACCAACGACAGCGCTGTGAAGGTACTGGGCGAGCCGACGCTGACCAAGATCGCTCGCGAGCTAGCAGAGATGGTGAAGAAGAATGTCACCATAGACTGGACGGTGAGAGAAAACGTGCGAGCACAACTCCGTGTCCTAGTGAAGCGCATTCTTCGCAAGTACGGCTATCCACCGGACAAGCAGGAGCAGGCGACGAAGATAGTGCTGGAGCAGGCTGAGGTCTTATCGGAAATGTGGGCGATGGGGTGACGGCAGACAGGGATTCTGGTTCAGGCATGACTATTGACTTATTTGAGCCGGTCGCCTCATCTGAAGAGATGGAGGCCTCGGCAGTCTTTCTTCCAAGCTAGCCCTCCCCCTTCCGTCACGAATAGCTCGACAGCCGTGAAGCGGTATTTTGGTCTTTCTTGTTGTCGCCCCGTCTCTCTGGTCTGTCTGGTGCCAGACGAGATAGACGAAACAGACCAAAGAGACCAGACAGACGAATGCGGGAAGCACTGGGGTCGTTGCTTGACCTTGCCCTTCACGCTCGGACGAGAGTCACCAGGCCTCCCTTAATGCGCGCGTCCAACAAGACCCCACCAATCCTATTTACCTCTCATTAGGGGAGTGGCCAAGGCTGCCCTTTACTGCGCGCATCGAGCGACCACTGTTTCATCGTGGGGGCTCTGCGAGCAAGAAGGACACCTGGCCATTCCCCTCTCCCCTCCAAGCTCCGCTCATTATCTCTTCAGGTATGGGGGCTGATTGATCTTCCGCTGCGCGCAGCCTTTTCACCCGCCCACCCACTGGCAGATATTTTTTACCCGCCCTACCCTCCGATTGCTTCGCAATCGATTTCCCGAGACGTGCCATTAGCCCAGGCGAGGGGAGTCCTCGACCGCGCGTTGCGCGAGCACAGAAGATCATCAGGCTCCATCCCCTCCTCTGTTCCGCGAGCAGGAGGACGGCCAGGCTGCCCTTCCCTCCCTATTTATCGTGTTGTCCCTCTGGTGCCAACACCCCATGGTTTGGTTGCGGGGCGTCTTGTTGTCTCCCTTCCCTGGCAAAGCATTCCAACAGGATTACACCATAAGTCATTGATTACATGTAAATATTAGTTCTCCTTTCATGGGAATGTTCATGGTAAGATTCATGCGCTGTTCTCTTCACGCTATGGGCTCTCCCCTGGCGCAGAGGAAATGGGGAGGTGATGTGGCCATCACCTCCCCATTTTTTTGCCTCTCTGATTTCTTGTCTTGGTGGCTCATACCGATGAAAGTCTGGTCTTGGAATACAGTCTCTAGCCCGTGACGTGCTTGTGATCGGATGGTCGAGCCTGCAGGAAGTTCTGCGGGGGAATACCCGATTGGCCGGTCGCGCGTGAGATGCGGTGTAGGTCTGAGGAAAATCGAGGAAGAGGGAAGGTGAGGAGGCGACGTGGCCGTCGCCTCCTCATAGTGCGACGACTACTTCTTCTTGGCCGCCTTCTTTGCGGGCTTCTTTGCGGGCTTCTTTGCTGCTGCTTTCTTCGCTGCCATGAGCACCCACCCCCCTTCG
>DATHTZ010000540.1:0-6219 GCA_035462675.1 Nitrospiraceae bacterium
GTCGACGGCGCGGTGCTGGTGCTGGTGGACATCGACGCGCTCAAGCGCAGCGAGCAGGTCGCTGCCGTGGCGCGGGCGTTCGCCGAGAATACGGTCGAGACGGTGCCCGAGCCGCTGCTCGTGCTCGATCATCAGTTGCACGTCGAACACGCCAATCGCGCCTTCTACCGCCATTTTCTCAGCGAGCCGGCCGAGACAGTCGGTAAGTTCATCTACGAAATAAGCAACCACCAGTGGGACATCCCGTCCCTGCGCGAACTGTTGGAGGGGATCCCGTCGCAGCGCACCTCCGTCGAAGGTCTCCTCGTCGAGCACGACTTCGAGCATCTGGGCCGCCGCACCTTGCTGCTGTATGCCCGGCTCATCGAAGACCCCCTGCACAAGACAGCACGCATTCTCTTGGCCATCGAGGACATCACCGAACGAAAACAGGCGGACATATCGAAGGCCAATCTTGCCGCGATCGTGGAATCGTCGGATGACGCCATTGTCGGAAAAGACTTGCGGGGAATCGTCACAAGCTGGAATCGCGGTGCGGAAATACTATTCGGCTACTCCCCTTCTGAGATGATTGGGCAATCGATCACGCGGCTGATTCCGCTGGAGCGCCTGAAAGAGGAAGACATAATTCTCGCCCACATCAAGCGCGGCGAAAGCATGCAACACTTTGAGACGGTGCGGCTGCATAAGGATGGCAGTTTCGTCAATGTTTCCGTGACAGTATCCGCCATCAAAGATGCAGCGGGAAGGATCGTCGGAGCTTCGAAGGTGGCGCGCAACATTACCGACCGTAAGCACGCCGAAGAGGCGCTGCGCGCGAGCAGGGAGCGAATGCTTCTGGCCACGGAGACGACAGGTGTGGGTATCTGGGAGTGGAATGTCCTCACCAACCAGATCCAATGGGATGCCCAGATGTTTCGGATTTACGGCATCGCACCCACCCCAGATGGGTGGGTGCTATACAGCACCTGGAGCGAGGCCGTCCTGCCCGATGATCTATCGCGGCAGGAGACACTCTTGCAAGACACGATGCATCGTATTGGGAAGAGTACGCGCACATTTCGCATTCATCGGGTTGACAATGGCGAAACTCGTCACATTCAGTCGATGGAAACCACGCGAACGAACGCGCAAGGCCAGGTTGAATGGGTGGTGGGGACGAATCTTGACATCACCGACCGTCAACAGGTGGAGAAAGCGTTACGTGTAAGCGAGGAGCGGCTCAGGGCCTTCTCCAGTCAATTGGAACAGTTGGTCACGGAGCGCACGCAGGAACTCGTGCAGTCGCACGAGCGGCTGAGGGCCTTGGGGACGGAATTGAACCTCACTGAGCAGCGTCAACGCAAGCGGCTGGCCAGAGAGATGCACGATAACCTGGCGCAATGGCTCGTGATCTGTTGCCTCAATCTTGGACGGGTGCAACAGACCGATCTATCGCCGACAACCAGCCAGATAATCAAAGAGACCGAAGAGATGCTGGACAAGGCCTTGGACTACAGCCGCACGCTGATGACAGAATTGAGTCCGCCGGTGTTGCAGGAACATGGTCTTCCGGCGGGCCTGACATGGCTCGGGGAACAGATGCAGCGTCATGGCTTGACGGTGACGGTCGATGTCGGGACCAGGGCCGACTTGATGCTTCCCGACGATTGCACGATGCTCCTGTTCCAGTCGGTCCGCGAGTTGATGATGAACGTGCTGAAACATGCCGAGTCCAAAGAGGTCGCGGTTCGTCTCTTTGAAAGCGACGGGGATCTTTGCATCGAAGTGCGCGACGAAGGTGTCGGCTTCGATCTTGCTGAGTCTCTTGCGAGTGCCATGTCCATGTCTTCCCAGTTCGGCTTGCTCAGCATCCGTGAACGGATGAAGGCATTGGGCGGACGGTTTGACCTGAAATCTTCTCCAGGCGTAGGAACGACGGCCATTCTTGTGCTGCCTCTAGGCAGCACAAGAATGCAGAGTTCCGAGTTAAGCGTTCTGAGTGCTGAGTTGTTCGGACAATCGCTCGGCCCTCGATCTGAACACTCAACACTCACAACTCAGAACGCTCAACTTCACCGACAAGACACGACTCCGATTCGAGTCTTGTTGGTGGATGACCACGCCATGGTGAGGCAGGGCTTGCGGGCGGTGTTGGAATCCTACCCCGACGTAGAGGTGGTGGGCGAGGCCGGGAACGGGGAAGAGGCGGTGGAGTATGTCGAACGGTTGCAGCCGACCATCGTCGTGATGGATATCAACATGCCCAAGATGAATGGAATCAAAGCGACGGCTCAGATTACGTCCCGCTTTTCAGATATCATCGTCATCGGCTTGTCGGTGCAAGCCGGGAGCGAGAACGAGGTGGCGATGAGGAACGCCGGTGCGGCGATGCTGCTCACCAAGGAGGCGGCGGTAGAGGAACTTTACAAGGCGATCCGCGAAACGCTGGATTTGAAACTCAAAGAAAAGGCGTTGCCTGCTGAGTCTTGAGGTGAATCCCGCTCAGCACCCCTTCGGCCGAGTCACGAGGACACGAGACAACCAGTCCAGTCCAAGGTTTGAATGGGAAGAACCGTTTTCATGGCCTCAAAGTCCTGATCACAGTATAGTAAGACAAGATGGTGCTCCATGCTGATGGTGGCAATCAGGCAATCTGCGGCCGAAGGGGAGATGCCGCGCTTTCTCAGACGAGCGGCATGGTTCCAGACTTTGCTCCACCACGCGGGGTCGAACGGCACAGGCGCGAACCAATCCAGCAGCGCTTTTGGCTCCTGGGACTTGGGAAGACCAGTCATGAGTTCCAGCAGAATCCATTCAGTGACGGCAGTTCGCCCCCCCCGCAATCAACGGTTTGAGTCTTGTTTGGATCTCCAAAGATCCGGAAGGACGGAGCGCATGAATCCAGATCGACGTATCAATGAGATACGTGTGGGATTCGCTTGCGCCGTTGCTGCCGCACCTGGTCGGTTGTCAGATCGAGGGGGATGGCGCCGAGGGCGTCGGCGAAGAACTGAAGACGGTGATGCTGGATGACCGTGCGGAGGCTTCGTTCAACTGTGCCTTTTATCGAATCGGTGCCCAGCGCCTTTTGCGCCGTTCGTAGGAGGCTCTGGTCGATGTCGATCGTGACTCTCACTTATAGCTCTCCTCTCTCCATGTAACCGTATCGTAGAGGCTACAATTCTGGCGTCAAAGAGACAATGGATGGCGTATAGCTGACGGCACGAGAGGGGAAGTGCTGAGTCAGAAAGACAGTGCTGAGGGCTAAATGAATCCCGCTCAGCACGCAGCATTCTCTCAAGGTTGTACGGCGCGGAATTACACGGACCAGTCGGACAGGAGTGTGACATGTCGTTTGCCGGATGCTTTCTTCACATATCGGCTGTCCGCAGTCAGCAAAGTCCCTCCGGTTCGCAAGGCCAGGACATGGTATGCCGCGTCGTAAAAGGTGATGCCGTTGATCTCGCGCATGAAATCCAGCACCATCATGCAATAGTCATGATCGAAGAGCGCTTCGGGAAAATGGAAGGCGAGCAGAACCTCCATGCTCTCCTTGGCGGTCGCGGATGCTTTGAGGCCGAGCACATTGCCGATTTCATAGCGCCACAAGGTCGGTAGCACGACATCGAAGCGTTCTTTCTGATACTCGCGGATGAATCGAATGGCGTCGTCGTGATCGGGATCGCTCGCCTCTTGCAGGACCAATTTTAGCAAGACCGAGGCATCGGGAACGATGGTCATTGGAACGGTCTCGTGCGGTCGCGCCGGAGAATGGACAGGATTTCCTTCTCACTAAATCTGGCGGTGCGTTTCCTGAGCTCAAGCAGCCGTTCAGTCGCGGTCGATCGCTTGCGGCGCAAGAGTTCCTTGCGTAAGGCGTCATTGATGACGAGGCTTCGCTTCCGAGCCGGGATGAGCTGCTGGAGGTCTCGTTGAATGTCTTCATCGAGCGACACGTTCATTTTACCCATTGCAGCTCCTTATATAGATGCTTTAAATGTACCTCTCTATAGGCGCCTAGTCAAGGTTCCTTTTCTAAGAGCAGCCGACAGTGGTTCTCAGCGCCTTTATCCCCGCAGCAGCCTACTCCGCCGACGTAGAGACTTCGGCTACGAAGGTCGGAAGCTTCGGAGTATCGGCAAAGGGAATCAAGCGTTGCACTACGCGCCTTGATCGCATGGTTGATCAGAGATTTGATGCTTGACAAGGATCGCTGGCGCTTGGCATCTCAGAGGCGTCGCTTGATGAGATGCTGCGCACACAAATAGCTTCCCAGACCTATGCGGGGAGCAGACTCCCGTATGGAGATCTGCTCATGGAAGTCTCGCACGATCTTGGGAGGGGAATGTGTGGCCTTCACCAGAATATCAATGACTTGGCAGAGTCTAGGAGCCAAATGGACACGCATTTTGACCTTATTGAGGGAAGGGGACGATCTGACCGGGGGATATCCTCGGCCTAGGGATTCTCCCAGGGAGCAAAACGGCCAATTTGATATATAAACTCGCCACCCACTGCCCAAGACTGGCTCCCTCTCATGGACAGGATTTCATGTGGGAAGTGATGTGTAGAACTGAGCGTTTATCCACACTCATCAACGAAGGATGGCCATGATTGGGGCTATCTGTCTTTCTGTAAAACAGATCGAATGGCATCGGTTACAGCCGCCCCGGGCGGCCCTGCTCGGGATATTTATTTTTGACATGCAGACGCAACTGGAGATCGCCGTGTTGATCGGGTATCTCTTGTCTCTTTGGTTTTTATACTGCCTAGCAATTAAACCCGATATCTCGTTTCCTTTCTTTTCACTCATCTGCACTAACGTAATCGTTGCCCCACATTTCCTCTCGCCTCCTGGAATGCAAGCCTTCATTTTGGCGATGAATCGCACGATGGGTGCGGCGCTTCCGCTCACACCAGGTCGACAACGTATTCTTCATACCACCTCCTGAAACAAGGAAAGAGCCATGACCGACACAACGACCTTCCCCTTACGCAGGAAGTCACCGCCTGAGGCCACGCTGGGCAATGGCAAGCCCGATAGGCAGAAAGTGCGGAACGATCCCATGAAGGAACTCCCTGAGTCTCATTCGCGGAGGATCCTCGCGACGGTTAGGGCGTTTCGTAATGGGGATTTCTCATTGCGCTTGCCGACGAATTGGGAAGGGGTGGATGGGCAGATCGCGGAGGCGTTCAATGAGATCATCGCGCACGAGGATCGCATCACAAAGGGCGTCGTGCAGTTGAGCGTGACGGTGGGCAAGGAGGGGCGGCTCAAGCAGCGCCTCTCGCTGCCGGGAGCGAGAGGCGGGTGGGCCCAAAAAATCGATTCCATAAACACGCTCGTCGACGATCTGGTGCGGCCCACAGCCGAAATCGCGCGGACCATCGGCGCAGTGGCCAAGGGCGATCTCGGGCAGTCGATGGAACTGGAGGTCGACGGGAGCACGCTCAAAGGCGAGTTCCTGCGCTCGGCGAAGCTGGTTAACGCAATGATCGAACAACTCTCGGTCTTCACTTCGGAAGTCACCCGCGTGGCGCGCGAGGTCGGCATCGAGGGTAAACTCGGCGGGCAGGCAAAGGTCAAAGGCGTATTGGGCGTGTGGAAGGATCTCACTGACTCGGTCAACCAGATGGCCGGCAACCTGACCGGGCAGGTCCGCAACATCGCCGAGGTGACTATCGCGGTGGCGAACGGCGATTTGTCCAAGAAAATCACCGTCGACGTGCGCGGCGAGATTTTGCAGCTCAAGGAGGCCACCAACACGATGGTCGAGCAGCTCCGCTCCTTCGCCGGCGAAGTGAGCCGCGTGGCGCGCGAGGTCGGCACCGATGGCAAGCTGGGCGGCCAGGCGGTGGTGCCCGGCGTTGCCGGCACCTGGAAGGATCTCACCGACAATGTCAACTCCATGGCCTCCAACCTCACCAGCCAGGTCCGCAACATCGCGACGGTGACCACGGCGGTGGCCCGCGGCGATCTTTCGCGGAAGATCACGGTCGATGTGAAGGGCGAGATTCTGGAATTGAAGGAGACGATCAATACGATGGTCGATCAGCTCAACGGCTTCTCCTCGGAAGTGACGCGCGTCGCGCGTGAAGTCGGTACCGAAGGAAAGCTCGGAGGCCAGGCGCAGGTTCCTGGCGTGGGTGGGACGTGGAAAGACCTGACCGACACTGTAAACGTCATGGCCGCCAATTTGACCGAGCAGGTGCGGGGGATTGTCAAAGTGGTCACTG
>DATHTZ010000541.1:0-7146 GCA_035462675.1 Nitrospiraceae bacterium
GACCGTTTCTGACTCTCGCTTGGCGCTGAAGTTCCATGTGTTCGCTCTTGGTCAGTATCATCACGCCCTCCCTAGGCGTCATCATACTACCTTTTTAAACGTTACAGTCCACTAGTATGTCCAGAACCCCGCGGACGGGAATCCTCACCCAGTCCGGCCGATTGTTGAGTTCATAGCCGATTTCATAGACAGCCTTTTCAAGAAGGTGCGCATCCAGCAGCACGTGGAATTCCGCTTGCGTTCCTGGCCAGAAGGATGCCCGCTCTGCGATCCCGAGATACGCCTTTAGGAACGCCACGCTGACCCAGCTATGCCAAAAACGAATCCACGGTTCAAACCTTGCCCTGGTGTCCGCTGCGAACCAATCCGGCTGTTGACGTAATAGGGTGGCATAGGGCGCATAATTAAATGATCGCAGCATGCCCGCCACATCCAGGATTGGAGAATGCTTCATACGTCTTTCGCTGAGCGAACGGGCCGGCTCACCTTCGAAATCGCTGATGAGAAAATCCCGTCCGGTCCAGAGTACCTGACCGAGATGATAATCCCCATGACATCGGATCCGAAGCGCGCTGGTCTCTAACTCCAAAAATGCTCGAAATCGATTCTGCATTCTGGGTTCATTGCTCAACACCCATCGAGCCTCCGGCTCCGTAACCGCCGACAGAGCGTTGAGCCGCCTCTTCAAAAGCGAATAGGTTTGAGAAACCAGCCGGCAGATGGACTCGTAACGAGACTGACGATATTCCATGGAGAACGGTTCCGGCATGAAGTCGGGGTTGCCTTGAGCATTCGCCAGAGCGACATGAAGTTCGGCCGTCCGCTGGCCTAATCTGGAGGCTGAATCCAGATACGGACCGATGAGCTCGCGCGCGAAAGTGGGAATGGCTCCCTGTGTCGTTTCCGGAAACGGCCCAGCGAATGTGAGCGCATGCTCTTGTCCAGTTGGTTGAGCACGACATCGCTCCATGTATTGATCGAATGCCTCAAGAGTATAATCCCATGCATTGCCCTGGTTATGGACGAAGCCCTGAAGGATGGCCACTGTCATGGTCTCGCCATTTGCACGAACATACTCGAGGGATCCGGCCAGAGGGGGACTATGGGGAAAGTTCATGTTCGTCAGGATCCGTCCGATCTCCACATCAGGATTTATTCCACTCTCAACACGCCGATAAACTTTCAGAAGGACACGATCACCATATGAAACAGATGTATTGCTCTGCTCAGCTTTCAAGACCGCAGGGTCCAAAGAGGCCTCGCCGCTTATCAGGGCCGCATAGACTTGCGTAGGGGATGCGATCAGGGTGCCCGTTTCACCGGTGAATCGGCCTCCTCTCCCAATGGCAGACAGCAGCATCCTTGAAAAGTCAGGGCTCCACAGCGCATCGTACAATACTCCGGTCTGTTCGCGATCTTCGATCCGAACCTTCAGCGGCGCCACAATGGTATCGGGTAGACGTTGCTGAATCTGAGCAGCCTGCTCCCCGAACGCCGCCGTGAGAGGAAGCGTATACATTTCAGGAGCGCCATCTACATATTCAACCCGGATGAAAAGCAGGACCACGGCGCTCGATTGGTCAGGGATGGGCACGGACTCGATGATACGGACTGATAGTATCGCGCGGGCTTTCCCAGCGAACCATCGCCGCGCCTTCAGGACGTCGGGCAAGCAGGCTTCCAAAGGGGCGCGGGCTTCCCTTTCCAGAATACGCTCCCATTGTCCAATGACAATCAGCATGATCAGCCTCATGCCTCTTACAGGTAATAATCCAAGTCTTGCTCCCTGCGGAGCCAACGACGCACGCGGAAAATATGGGCGGGGGTAGAGTGCGGATTGAGTTCGACATAGTTGCGCGGTCCCTCCCACTGATAAGAGGCATTCGTCAGCAGGTCCCGCACCTGGAAGGGATGCTGCGTATCGAGCTTCAAGAAGTCGAGATCCAGATGAACCCAGCCGCTGTGGGTATGATACGGGCTCAAGTTGACGAAGACTAGGATCACGTTGGATCCATCAGGCGTACACTTGCTATAGCAAATCAATTGATCGTTATCTGTTGCGTGGAAGTGCAGACTCCGATCGCTATGGAGCGCCGGATTCTCCCGACGAATACGGTTCACTAGGCCGATACACTCTTTCAAACTATCCTCCCGCTCGATATTCCACTGCTTAATCTCGTACTTCTCTGAATTCAGATACTCCTCACTCCCCGCCTCCCGAGGGCGGTTCTCGCACAGCTCGAACGCGGGACCGTAGATCCCATAGCTCGCGCCTAAGGTCGATGCTAAGACGAAGCGGGCCATGAAGGCAGGTCGGCCCCCCTGTTGCAGCTCCTCGGTCAAAATGTCCGGTGTATTGGGCCAGAGATTGGGACGAAAATACTCATGAACCTCGCCATGAGTCAGTTCCGTGAAATATTCCATGAGGTCAGCTTTTGTACTACGCCAGGCAAAATAGGTATACGACTGGGTAAAGCCTAGCTTCGCCAACCGGTACATCACTTTAGGTCGCGTGAACGCTTCGGCCAGGAAGATAACATCTGGATAGTCCTCTTGAACTTCATGAATCAGCCATTCCCAAAACACAAACGGCTTGGTATGTGGATTGTCGACGCGAAAGATACGCACCTCTTGCTCGATCCAGTAGAGAATGACGCGTTTCAGTTCCTGCCAGAGTGGCTCCCACTGATCGGTCTCAAACTCTAATGGAACGATGTCCTGATATTTCTTGGGCGGATTCTCCGCATATTGCACCGTACCGTCCGATCTGATCTTAAACCACTCCCGATGTTGCGTGACGTACGGGTGGTCGGGAGAACACTGAAAGGCGAGATCCAGCGCAACTTCAAGCCCAAGCGATCTTGCCTTCTCCAAAAACTTCCGGAAATCTTTCGCAGTTCCCAGTTGTGGATGGATAGCCTTGTGCCCCCCGTCGGATGAGCCGATTCCCCACGGGCTTCCTGGATCATCCGGCTCGCAGGCAGGTGCGTTATTCTTTCCCTTCCGATGTGTGACACCGATGGGATGGATGGGAGGTAGATACACGACGTCAAACCCCATGGACGCGATATACGGGAGACGTTCTTCGCAATCTTTGAATGTCCCGTGCTCGTCCCTCTGAGAACATGATCGTGGGAACATTTCATACCAGGCGCTGAACCTGGCCTTTTCCCGATCCACGACCACTTCGAGTTCTCTTTCATAGTGCGTCGCGATGCGTCGGTCCGGATACTTCACCATTAAGGCGGCCATGTCCATGTCCAAGGCTCGCTCAATGCGCCCTGACTCTGCCGCATCCGATGACCTCAGTTGGCCCGCCCATTCCTTCAACGATTTCCCTTCTGCCTTCTGGGCACGCTGACTCGCCTCGTCAATCAGCTTGGCTCCCTGGAGTAACTCCACAAGCACCTGTTGGCCCGAATCTACTTTCTTAATAAAACCCCGCCGCCACGTCTGAAAATGATCAACCCAACCGGTCACGGTATACAGATAGCGGCCAAGCTCGGCCACATGAAACGATGCGTGCCATCGGTCATTCGTCAGAAAGGCCATCGGTGTCTCATGCCACTCAGGTTCACTGTCGCGGCGATACAGAAGCGCCACCCCCAGGAGATCATGGCCGTCGGCAAAGACATCTGCCTCAACCACCACGTCTTCGCCTATCGTCCTTTTGATCGGATAGCGGCCTCCGTCGACTTCAGGCGTCACTCTTTCAATAACGACTCGACGTCTTCCCTCCACTCCTGTCATCTCCCTTCCGATCCTCACTCCCATGAAGTGTGTCCCCTATGTCATACATCGATGCCTTCAAGAGGCTCCGCAAGACAAATCCTCCTGCCACAGGGAATTCATAGGAACCTCCATCGCTGAGTCAAATACGGCTTCATGCTCTCGAACGTCATACACAATGTTTCGATAGCGCGTTCGACATCCTCTGATGGCCCGTCTCTGGTCCTCAGAACAAGCGAGGCTGTTTGCCCGAGATAGAGAGGAGTCAGAGACTTAAGCAAGTGTTCACGATGGAGCGCTTTCTCGTGATAGGCCAGCGCGAAATCGTAAATGGTCTGGACCCATAGCGCCTCAGGGAAACGGAACTCCTCCACCTCGCTCAGGCCTAAGGCGAGAATTCCAGCCAACGTTTCAGGAGCCAGGATGATCTCCCAGATGGGGAGAAGATCTCGTAACCCCTGTTGGAATGCTCTCACCATCCGTTCAACGTTGACCGCGCCGCCCACAGGTCCAGGCTCATAGGGAAAACCAAATTGAGGGACCGAAATCGACTCCGTTCTCCCTTCCCACACGTCCTGATACGTTTCCATGAGATGGAACAACGCCCCGACCGCTTGGGCGAGCACCACCGACAGTTCGATTCCGGTCAGCTTGACATCCTGAATCCTGGCTCCCAAAAAACCTTGGGAAACTTCACATCCTTCGGCGACGGCAACGGTGGTCAACCAGCTATCGATCCCGTACCATGCTCCTACTCCCTCCCAGACATTCTTCGTCAAGTAGAGGCTCGTAAGCTTTCCGGAAAATCCATAGCCGCCACCGCTCTGATACCGTATCTTTTTTCCGTAGAGAGCCCGACTGAGCGGATAAATAATGCAATTCGTCAGGCTGCCCTCATACCTTGCCCGTCGAAAGAGAGGGGCGACATAGTCCACGCCCTTTTCAATGACAGGGTGAAGTAAGACCTCCATCCAATCGGAAGTAAAGGATCGAAGGTTGGCATCGACGACAACGCAGGCTTTTGCCTGCAGGGCCTCCGCGATCGTGAAAAATGCTCGAAATGCATGCTCGCGACCAGGTACCCCGGATTCAGTAAGCGCCTGTAGGGAAATCGGACCTGAGAACAACCCACCTTCCAAGTGTTGGATAAACGCCGTCGAAAGATCAGGCCCCATAGTGTGTTTGATGGTTTCCAGCGTGCCGTCCTGTGAGCCGGCATCCGCGTTCAACACTAATACGGAAGCATGGGGGCACACCTTGCATATGCCCGCCTTAACAGCTTTCACCACCGACCCCACCGTCGCAGCGTTATTGAACGTGGGGATTCCTACCAGCACTTCGATCTTCTCAATATCTCCTACTTGCTGGCGAACCTTGCCCAACACCGTCTTGGTCATCGTCATCGCTACTCGTTATCCGTACCGGTAGGCTGTGGACCAGGCGGTCGCCGCCTCGCCATTAATGCGTGAATATCTTCAAGAGCGTCAAGTAATCGCCCAGATGCCGCGTGATCAGAAAGTTTCGTCTCACATGCTCCCTGGCCGCGGCACCCATACGCTGACTCAACCCGGGATTATTCAGAAGATGCCTGACCCTGAACGCGGCCCCTTCTATAGAATGCACGGTATACCCGGTCACGCCGTCGATGATCTGATCGGCGATCCCACCGGCAATTCCACCGACGACCGGCTTGCCTTTCCACATCGCCTCCGAGACCGCCAGGCCGAACCCCTCTTTAATGGATTTCTGCAGGACAATCGTCGCGCCTCGTTGAAGGGCATTGATCTCCCTATCGGCTTCGGGCGGCAACTGCAACACATGGATATCGGTATCGGGCCCCGCAGCAGTCTTCACATCGGCCAGCACCGCTTCTCCTTCCGGATCATTCGCTACGCCTCCGCCGGCCAGAATCAGGCGGCAATCGTAATGTTTCTTGACCATCCTATAGGTTGCGATCGCCCCGACCGGGTCCTTAAAGCGATCAAAGCGCGCCACATGTAACAGAATCGGCTTGTCCCTTGGAATCCCGAGGCGATCCAGCGTTTGGTACACTTCTGTTCGTGACAACTCCCGGTTTTTCTCGCTTAAAGGATCAATCGATGGATAGATGAGGAACTTGGGGATCGGAAGTCGTTGGGCAAATCCAGTAACGGAAAAAATGGCTGCGTCATAGCGGACGACAAAATGGCGGAGGAAACTCCAGGCGCGGCGCTGAGGCTGCGAAAGATCCAGGTAGCAGCGCCAGATCCATTTTCCATCTTTACGGTGTTCAATCAGCGCAGCAGGCCCAGGGTCATGGACCATGACGAGGTCGGCATCAAGATTGAGGACTTTGGCATTTTGGTGGTTAATCTTGAGATAGACTTGGAACATCTGTTCGGTAAATACCTGTTCCTGGCCTTGCAGCGCGTTGCCGATTCGCTTGGTGACTTCAAAAAACTCCTGGTCGCCTGCGAGGACTTCCCAGCGGGCTTCAACTCCCAACGACGTCAACATCGGTACAAGACGGCGCAACACCTCAGACATACCGCCCCCGTACCGAACAGCGTTCACCTGTAAGAAGCTTCGTCCCTTGACCAGATCGCTCAGCCGATACAGAAAATCGACCGTCCCCTTCGTCGCACAGTCCCGATAATCATCCAACTCCAGTCGCATATCTTTCGCTCTGCTCCAAAAAACCCGTTAAATCATGCTTCCTTCGATTCCGTAAGAGGATTCCTCACGAGGCCCCTGACGTAGCCTGAACCAGTAATACCCATACGGCGCGAGACTCAGCATGTATGGTCTTTCACCGATCGATGGAAACCGCGTCTCGCCGAATAATTCGATCGGCGCCGCCCCGGCGAACCTTTCGAGATCCAACTCCACCGCTTGAGCAGACCCGCCCAGGTTGTGGACCATGAGCAGTGTCTCATCCTGGTACTGCCGGAGGTAGACGAGCACCTTGTCGTTTCGTGGTCGGAGAAACTCGATCGTGCCTCGCCCAAATGCAGGGTGCTTTTTACGGATGGCAATCATCCGTCTCATCCAATGCACTAGGGAATATGGCGTTTGGACCTGGGCTTCCACATTCGTCACTTGGTATCCATAAATCGAATCAGTAATGACGGGAAGATACAATTTCGAGGGGTCGGCCTTGGAAAATCCCGCGCTCCGGTCGGCACTCCACTGCATGGGTGTGCGCACGCCGTTACGATCCCCCAAATGCACGTTATCCCCCATCCCAATCTCATCCCCATAATAAATGATGGGGCTGCCCGGCAGAGTAAACACGAGGCTATTCAAGAGCTCAATCTTGCGCCGGTCATTCTCAAGCAAAGGGGCAAGACGTCGAGCGATGCCGATATTGCGTCGCATCTGGGGATCACGAGCATAGGCATAGTACATATAATCCCGTTCCTCACCTGAACACATCTC
>DATHTZ010000542.1:0-3069 GCA_035462675.1 Nitrospiraceae bacterium
TGGTGTCAGACCTTGTCGGGCCAGCACCGCGCCAATCGAGGCCAGACTCAACCGCACGCCGAATCGCTGGCGAATCACTTCCCGCACGATGGGCCGGGGCCACACCCCGAACTCGAATCCGTACGGCCGAGGGTTCTGGCCGTTGACCCAGCGAAACACCTGCCGTGCCTGCTTCGCGGGCAGGGTCCGGGGGCGGCCGCTCGCTGGGCGCGACGCCAGTGCCCTGAGCCCGTTGCCGCGGCCGCGTGCCGCCTTGAGCCAGCGATAGCTGGTCCACCGGTGAAAGCCCTAGCTGGCGATCACCTCGCTCGGGCGTTCGCCCTCGCGCACGCGCGCAACGGCCATCGTGCGGATGGGCTCCCGTGTGCCGTGATCCAGTGTCCGTCCGTCTCGTGTCAGAGCGGAACGGAGCCTGACACAATCAGGGGGTGTTCTCTATCTTACTGACCGCTGAGTAAAGAGCAGTAGAGAGAATCAGAAGTGCCTCGGCAGACAGCTGCAGTCGAACGCTCCTCGCACCCTATCAGGGGAAACGGATAGATCAGTGGAGCCCCACGGCTTGACAGCCGTGGCTCCCTGCGTAGTCGGGGGAAAAGGATCACTGCCGAACGAAGCTGTTCCAGTGAATCAGCCAGTATCTCGACAGGCTCCTGCTGGAGTGACCGGCCCACCAAGACCTGTCATAATGGCGTCGGCATAGGAGTCTGCTTGATAGATGCTGGATGGTTGTCCTTGCCTATCACTCGGAAGATAGAGGTTAGGGAAGCTCGTGAGAATACTGCTGGTTGAAGACGATCTGAATCTTGCTCAGTTCATCCGCAAAGGATTGAAGGAAGAGCAGTATGCGGTGGACTTCGCAGCCGATGGTGAAGAAGGACTGGAGCTGGCTTTGGGAAATCCGTATGACCTCTTGATCCTCGACATCATGCTACCCAAGCTCGACGGTCTTACGCTCTGCCGCCGTGTCCGGGCCAAGGGAAATATGACTCCGGTGTTGCTGTTGACCGCGCGCAATACCCTGGAGACCAAGATCTCAGGTTTCGATACCGGTGCAGATCAGTTTCTGCCGAAGCCGTTCGCGTTCGCAGAAATGCTGGCTCGGATCCGGGCCTTGCTGCGCCGAGGAGGGCCGCAACAGTTGGTCCGTCTCAAAGCAGCAGATCTAGAGCTGGATCCGGCCTCCCACCGCGTGTGGCGGGCGGGGCAAGAAATCCCACTGACGAATAAAGAGTATGCCCTGCTTGAGTTCCTCTTGCGAAACAAAAATCGAGTGTTGACGCGAACGGCGATCATCGAACATGTGTGGGACATCAGCTATGACCCTATGACGAACATCGTGGATGCCCATATTCGGGCCCTGCGAGCGAAGATCGACCGAGATTTTTCTCCCCCGCTGATTGCCACAGTACGCGGCGCGGGGTACATGTTAGAGGAGTCTGAACCGGTCGCATGAAGTCTCTGCATAGTTTGATCCGCCAGTCTGCACTCGTCTTGATGGCAGGACTCCTCCTGGTCTTTTCTGTTCTGACCTACATCGGGGGCGACGCCCTGTTGCACCGTTTTGTTGATGGCCGTCTGTTGGGATTGGCGGAGACGTTGGCCAAGATCGTTGAACAGTACCCCAACATCATCGAACGTTCAGGCGAGAACGGTGCCCGTACTGCTGAGTTGAGCCGAAGCAAGAAGGAGCAGTACGAACTGCAGGATGTCACCCATTCTCTTCGGGTCTTCTCGCCGGATGGTCGGATCGTCTGGAACGCTCCCAACGGGTCGGCACAACAGCCTGTTCCCGATCACGTGTTTACACAGGTCCGTCAGGGGGTTCCAGTGTTCGAAACCAGTGAGACGACCGATGGCACGCCTGTTCGACATGTGTTCATTTCAATTCCACGGCAGGGTCAGATGCAGTATGTCCTGCAAGCTGAAACATCCTTGCTTCTGTACCAAGAAACACGCAACGGTCTTGTGCTCTTACTGGCCCTGGGATCCGGGATCATTCTTCTCGTCACCTGGGCGGGCAGTGGGTGGCTGGCCAAGCAAGTGCTGACTCCGATCGAGGTGTTGAGTACCGGCGCCGAAACGATGTCCGAGGCCGACCTGGGGAAGCGATTTACTCTGGATTCACCCTATCAGGAGTTTCGTCGACTCATCCAGGCGTTCAACTCCGTGATGGACCGGTTCCAACGGAGCGGTGAAATTCAGCGGAGGTTTTGCGACATCGCCGCCCACGAAATGAAAACCCCTTTGACCATCTTGCAGGGCAATCTGGATGTTGCCCTCATGAAAGCCAGAACCTCGGAAGAATATCGCGAAGCTCTCCTCAACAATCTTGAGCAGGTGGGGCGGCTTATTGCCCTGACGCGTTCCCTGTTGACACTCGCGAATTTCACGAGCGGCAAACCTCCCGTTCACCTCGTGCCACTCGCCCTGGAACCCATGATTCAAGATCTGGTGGATGAACTGACCTTGCTTGCCGATGACCGCCGGATCACATTGTCGTTTGAATCTCAACCGGCCCCACTCATCCTCGGCGATGCACAATGGCTCAAGCAAGCGCTGATCAATCTACTCGACAATGCACTGCACTACACACCGTCTGGTGGTGCCGTGACGGTCCGCTTGCAGGTGGTCGGGGAAGGGGTCGCTGTAGCTGTTGAGGATACGGGTCATGGGATCGAGCCGGAACATCTTCCTCATCTCTTCGAACGGTTTTATCGGACCGATTGGGCACGGGCGAAGGATGCCGGTGGTACCGGACTTGGGCTTCCCATCGTCAAAGAAATTGCAGAGGCCCACGGTGGGGCAATTTCGGTCACAAGCCAAGTCGACAAAGGCTCGGTCTTTACCCTGCGGTTACCGGCCCTCTCTCGTCAGACCATTCCTGCGTAGCGTGTCAAGACTTTGAATTTCCTTTCCTCTTTTATTCTCCTCTGATATCCAGGACTTCCATGTCTGTCGCTCGGTGCGATTGCACATCGCGCATCGGTGACTAAGCGCTTCAGGAGGATGAAGAATTCTTCATGTTCCGTTCACGATCCGTTCATCTTAGTGAGTTACCCTATCTTGGAG
>DATHTZ010000543.1:0-15930 GCA_035462675.1 Nitrospiraceae bacterium
CGGTTCATTAGGTGGCGGGGGAGGCGGGGGCGGATTCAGCGGCGGGGGCGGTAACTTTGGCGGAGGCGGCGCCTCAGGAGATTGGTAGATGAAGTCCTTCACCGACGCAGAGCGAGAACGGATCAGGCAAGCGGTTCAACAAGCCGAACGGGTCACGAAGGGTGAGATTGTGCCGATGATCGTCCCGGCCTCGGCGTTATACCGAGAAGCCGGCTATCGAACGGGACTCATACTCGCCCTGCTCTCGCTGGCCCTTCTCCTAACGATCGAGATCTACTGGTTGCCGTGGGGGTGGCACGCCGGTAACGCCGGCTGGCTGTTGTTGGCGGTAGTGGTATCGTATGGGCTTGGGCAATGGCTTGGCAGGGTTCCGATGGTCGTTCGCCTTGTCACCTCACGCGAGCGCATGGCGCATAAAGTGGCCCTGCGTGCCGAGCAGGCGTTCTACAAGCACGGACTGCACCACACGAAAGGCCGTACGGGCATCCTGATCCTCGTTTCGATGCTGGAGCGCCGCGTGCACATATTGGCGGACAAAGGCATCAACGATCACGTCCCCGCCGGCACATGGGACGGACTGGTCAATGGCATCCTCGACGGCATTCGAACCGGACAAGCTATCGACGCGATCTGTGCGGCGATTATTGAGTGTGGAAACCTCCTCGCAGAGGTTCGTCCTGCTGATTCCCGCGACAACCCCAACGAGTTGCCGGACACGTTGATTCAGGAGTCATAATTGCCGGCTTGATAGACTGCCCAGCATCGTTCCGCTAGAATCCCGATACATGTCCGATCCTACGGCAGCGACCCCAGCTCCAACGAATACGCAGGATGAGACTCGCTCGGTGGTCAAAGCAGCCGGCTTTATCGGCGTGGCCACCTTCTCCAGCCGCATCCTCGGGTTCATCCGCGACATGGTGTTGGCGAACCTTTTTGGCGCCACGCCTGCGGCAGACGCCTTCTTCGTGGCCTATCGTATCCCCAACCTGCTTCGTGAGCTCTTTGCGGAAGGGTCGATGTCTTCCGCCTTCATTCCGGTCTTCACGGAATATCAAACCCAAAAGTCAAAACGAGACGCCTGGGAATTGGCGAGCGCAGTCTTCACGACGCTGCTCACGATTGTGACCGGGATCACGATCCTGGGGATTCTCGCCGCGTCCGGGATCGTCTGGCTCCTAGCGCCGGGGTTTCATGACGATCCAGCGAAGCTGGGTGCGACGACGCTGCTCACACGGATCATGTTCCCCTATCTGATCTTTATCAGTCTGGCTGCACTGGCAATGGGTATCCTAAATTCCATGCGTGCCTTCGCGGCACCGGCGTTCTCGCCGGTGTTCTTCAATATTTTTATCATCGGCTGCGCGTTCTTTTTGTCGCCGATGATGTCGGAGCCGATCCTCGGCGTGGCGATCGGAGTTGTGGCGGGAGGTGCGGCGCAGTTCGCCATGCAGTTGCCCGGCTTGCGTCTGCGCGGGATGTTGTTCGGGTTTCGGTTCGCACCAGGCCATCCAGGCGTACGGCGAATCGGCAAGCTGATGGTGCCGTCGCTCCTTGGGCTCTCTGTGACGCAGGTCAACATTACCGTGAGCACGATCCTCGCCTCCTTCTTTGCGGGGGGGCCGACCTATCTCTTCTACGGGATGCGGTTGATTCAGTTCCCACTCGGGATTTTCGGTGTGGCGCTGGCCACAGCGATTTTGCCGACGCTCTCGGCTCAGGCGGCGCGGGGAGCGATGGATGAATTGCGGAAGACGTTCGGATTCGGCCTTCGCATGATCCTCTTTATCATCCTGCCGGCAATGCTGGGCCTGATTCTCTTGCGTCAGCCGATCATCCATCTGTTCTTCGAGCACGGGACCTTTACGGCGCACGATACGGCCGAGACCGCATTGGCGGTGCTCTGCTATTCCGCCGGTCTGTGGGCCTTCGGCGGGGTCCGCATCATTGTGTCTGCCTTTTATTCGCTGCAAGATACACGCACGCCGGCCATCTCTGCGGCCATCGCTGTCGCGGCCAACCTTGTCTTCTCGCTCCTGCTGATGTCGTCTCTGGGTGCGGCCGGACTGGCCTTGGCCACAGCCTTGGCGGCGATGGTGAATGGAGGCATCTTGGTCGCAGTGCTGCACCGACGGCTGGGCGGTGTGGATTGGGGCTCCGTGGGACGATCATCGTTGCGTGTGCTGGTCGCATCCGTGCCCTTGGTGGTGGTCTGTGGGTGGATAGCGGCGGCGCAGGTCTGGACCCATCCCGGTGAATGGGTCGAAAAATCTGCCATGCTCGTCGTCGCCATCGGATTGAGCGTGGGAGGTTATCTGGGTGTCCATGCCTTATTGCGGTCAGAAGAACTCGGTCTGGTCTGGGGAATGGTCAGACGGAAACTGAAACGAGGAGTAGCCTAGCCCGCATTATTCATGAGTGCTTCTGCTGCAATCGCAGATCTACTGCTACGACGAGCCTCCGGCCGGCGGGCTCGCCCCTCGGACCCTCAACGTACTGCACGAGTACGCATCGGGGCCTCAGGGCTCTGCGCGCCGGTCTCGCGACACGGCTCCACGATTTTGCGACGAACCGTCATGAATAATGCGGACTAAAGCAATGGGCAAGAGACAGCCTTCACTCAAACGCCTCACGTCTGACGCTTCATGCGTTACGGTCTGCGTCTTCCGAACACCCTGGGGCTGGATGGGTGTGTCGGAAACGACGAAGGGGATCGACGCAGTGGTGTTGCCGAAGCCGTCGCGGCAGGCCGTGCTGTCAGAGTTGGGATTGCCCTCAGCCGAGGTGCTGAAGGGCCGGACTTCTCCGCAATTGCACGAGGCGCAGGCACAATTGACCAGCTATCTGGCCGGAACACGCCGGTCCTTCGACTTGCCGCTGGATCTCTCTCGAGGAACAAGTTTTCAGCAGAAGGTCTGGCGGACCCTTCGACGCATCTCCTTCGGCAGGCTTCGGTCCTATCAATGGGTGGCTACCCGTGTTGGAGGTAGCCAGTATGCCCGTGCCGTCGGCAATGCAGTGGGTGCGAATCCCATACCGATCGTGATTCCTTGCCATCGCATTGTGGCACAGGATGCGTCGCTCGGCGGATTTTCAGGCGGCTTGCCTACGAAACGAAAGTTGCTCACTCTTGAAGGAACCCTGGCTGGGCTTCGACAGGGCCGATCGTAAAGATGAAGGCTGTGATTCAGCGGGTGATCAGAGCGTCTGTTCACGTTGAGGACAAGACTGTGGGGCAGATCGAATCCGGCCTCCTGGTCTTGCTGGGCGTGGCGAAGGGCGATGGAGAGACTGACGGACAGTATCTCGTCGAGAAGATCCGCACGCTCCGGATCTTTTCCGATGAGCAGGGGAAGATGAACCGTTCACTGGCGGACATCGGGGGGTCGGTCTTGCTGGTTTCTCAGTTTACGCTCCTTGGGCGAACGGAGAATGGTCGTCGCCCGAGCTTTGACGAGGCGGCTGCTCCTGACGAAGCCAGGCGTTTATATGAAGGAATGGCAACCGACCTGCGAGCGCAAGGGATTTTGGTTCAAACAGGCGTCTTCGCCGCACATATGCAGGTCGAATTGCTGAACGACGGACCGGTGACTTTTGTCTTGGACAGCCGCGGCGGGAGCTAGCAGGTTGTTGAAAAAGTCCGCCAGCATCGTTCTCGCATCGTTCAGCCCATCAACGTACCACGAGGGTACGCCTTCGGGCCTGTCAGTTTTGGCCTATTCTCAAGTCTGTCTCATAGACACCGAAAGAGGGCTTAAGAGAGTCGATTCAGCGCGCAATCAATATCTGCTATACTGAATCATGCGTATTGAGAATGTGTGAGAGGTGGAAATGGGAACGCAAGTTCCGCCACGACATCCGCTCCGTCAGCTCTTCGGCGCCCTGACCGAGAAAAGTTTCACGGAACATCTCGGGTGGCCAGACCCGAACGTCACTAGCTACGTCTCCAACTTGCTCGTCGACTTTACCCACACAGACCAACTCTATAAAATAAAAAATCAGCAAGACCAACCGGTCGATACGGTGGTGGATCTTTTGTTTGAGTCGGAAGTGTTGCTCCAGGCCCAATCGATGGATCGTGAACGAGATGTGCACCGGCATATCGGTGATTTCACGCTCTTCATGGCGGGACTGTTTCCCGAATATCTGCGCCGACTCAAAACGGCCGGGTTGATCTACCACAAGGATTTCCTGGTGGACTATATGAAGACGGGAAAGCGCTCCTACGGGATCGTCGCGCAAATGGCCGACAGCCCATCAGGGGAAGAGCCTCCTCTGTTCCGGAAACTCTCCGACAACTTCGAGCTTTGCGTCACCGGCCTGGGGTTCGTGCGGTCCGATCTGGATCGGATGAACGATCCCGCGTACCGGCAGGCTCGGAAGCTTCTTCTCAATTGACCAGCTCTCATCCTCTCATTCTTGCCCATGGAGGCGCCGGTTCACGACGTGTGACGGCGGCGCAGGCCACCAGTCTGACCGATGCGATTGCGGTCGGCTACGGCATTCTTGCGCAAGGAGGTCCTGCTCTGGCCGCTGTTGAATGTACGATCGGTCTCCTGGAGCAATCAGGACTGTTCAACGCAGGACGAGGAGCAAGTCGCCAGCTGGACGGGGTGCAGCGGATGGACGCCGCAATCATGGAAGGGGCCCACCTAGAAGCCGGAGCCGTCGCCTCGATCGAAGGGATTGTGCACCCGATTACAGCCGCCCGTCTGGTCATGGAAGAGACGAATCATGTCCTGTTAGTCGGACCGTCCGCCGGAAGATTGGCTCGGCATTTCAATCTCGATCAGCATCGTTCCATCGGCACGCCTCGCCGCCTCTCCTACGACCGGATGCTCGCGAGACGGAAACGCTCAACAACAGAACGGCACGGGACCGTCGGCGCTGTCGCCTTGGATCGGTCAGGGACGGTGGCGGCAGGGGCCTCGACCGGGGGCATTGAGTCGATGTTGCCAGGGCGGGTCGGCGACAGCCCGCTCATCGGCTGTGGAGTGTATGCGGATAATCGGAGTGGTGCGGTGTCGATGACGGGAATGGGCGAAGGCATCATCCGCCTTGTAATCGCCAAGAGTATCTGCGATCGTTTAGCTATGGGAAAGAGCCCTGCGGTCGCCGCTCGACAGGTGTTGCAGATGTTGGTGTCCCGGATCCGTGGGTCGGCTGGGGCTTTAGTCCTCTCTTCTGACGGACGATTTGCTATCAGGCATGTGACGCCTCATATGGCTGCGGGCTGGTGGAACGGGACCGGCCAGCCGACTATTCAAGGACGATTTCCATGAAGGATATGCTCTTTCATCTGGCTTTTCCCACGCACGATGTGGCGGCGGCGAAACGTTTCTACGTCGATGGACTTGGTTGTACATTGGGTCGGGAGTCGAGCCACGCCGTTACGTTCGGACTCGCGGGGCATCAACTCGTAGCCCATCTGACGACGGAGCCTTTGCCACAGCAACAAGGCATTTATCCTCACCATTTCGGTCTGACTTTTTTGTCGAAAGAATCGTGGCAACAGTTCTTGGAGCGAGCCCAAGGGAAAGGATTGTCCTTCTATCAACAGCCCCGCGTCCGGTTCCCGGGCACCAGGATCGAGCACCACACATTCTTTCTCGAAGATCCCTCCGGGAACCTCCTCGAATTCAAACACTACACGTATGAGTCGGCGATATTCAATGAGCGAGACTACTCTGAGGTCGGCGACTCGTTGTAGCCGTCCGCCTGCTCCTGGTCTTGTGGTTCTGTCAAATGTTGGTCTGGCTCAGGTTCTGGCTCTGTTTCTGAGTCTGGCTCTGGCTCTGGATTTGGCGCTGGTTCTAGCTTGGGAGATTGACGAGCTTGGGGAGATCCCCGGGTAATCCATTTGAGGATTCGATTGTGGCGGCGAGTCAGGAAGGTTGTTTTTCGTAGCGGATCGTATCGCCGGGGCGACGGCAAGATGGCCGCCAGCCACGCGCCTTCGTCGGCCGTCAGATCCCGTGCGGACTTTTTGAAGTGATGACGAGCGGCTGCCTCAGCGCCATAGATGCCTTGACCCCACTCGGCAACATTGAGGTATAGCTCGAGAATCCGCTCTTTCTTGAGATGATGTTCGAGGGAGCGTGTAATCAGCGCTTCTCGTGCCTTTCGAAACAGGGACCGTTCGGGCGATAGGTAGAGATTTTTGGCCAACTGCTGGGTAATGGTGCTCCCCCCACGCTTGAATTCGCCCGCTTCGAGATTGTACTTGGCTGCCTCTTTGATCCCTTCCCAGTCGAATCCTTCGTGAGTAAAGAACGACGCATCTTCTGCGGCCACGACCGCGTGGCGAAGGCTGGGAGAGATACGTGAGAGTGGTACCCACGTCCACTGGCGTCCGAAGGTGTGGCCTTGTGCCGCCGCCTGAGCCTGTCGCGCTTCCATCAGCGCTGTCACGGTTGGATTGGTCGCGCGTAAGATCGAAACATCGGGCATCGTGAATAACCAGAAGAAAAGGACTGCCCCGACCAGGAGGCACAGGCCGACGATCAGAAACACCGTCACACGAGATCGGGATTGTTTAGTTGATTTCCGCATTAGAGGCTGCGTATCACAGAGGCGATGAGTGCCTGTGTCAATACCGTGATGGGTGATCGGTGAGTGGTTGGGGGGCGCATGAGAATCCTTACGGCAGAGTTTATCAGAAGTTGCGCGGGGCCAGGGCAGTTTCTGAAAAGCGATCTCCCGGAAATCGCTTTCATCGGGCGATCGAATGTTGGAAAGTCTTCTCTCATCAACTCTCTCTTGCAGCGCAAGGGATTGGCCAAGGTGAGCCGCACGCCGGGGAAAACCCGCTTGATCAACCTCTTTCGGATCACCAGTGATGATCCCGGCTTGACGCGTTTCGTGGTGGTGGATTTACCCGGATATGGCTACGCGAGGGTGTCGAAAGCACTGCGGGCTCAGTGGGCTCCATTGATCGAGCAGTATCTCGACGGCAGTGAACAGCTGCGCGCGGTAGTCGTGTTGGTGGAAAGCCGGGTACTGAGCGAACAGGACAGGGAGACAATCGCATGGCTGCTGTCCGTCGGGCGGCCTCCCATCGTGGTGGCGACGAAAGTAGATAAGTTAAACATGAGCGAACGTGTCGGTGCGCTTCGTCGGCTGCAGGAAGGGCTTGAATTGGTCGAGGGTGACGCGGTTATTCCTTACTCGTCGGTAACGGGCGAGGGACGGGAGCGGTTGTGGGCGGTCTTGAAAGAGCGGATTCGAACTTGATCTCGATGTAGGCCTTGTTCTTGAGGCCCGCTAACCACGTTTGGAAGACGTCTTCGCTTTTCTGCTGAAAGACAAGTCCCTGGATTTCATTGCGGACTTGCTCAAACGAGCGGAACTGCTTGGGTTTCTTGTCCTCCAGGCGCATGATGTGAAAGCCTTCCGAGGTCTCGATCACATCCGAGATGCCGCCTGGCACCAGGGTGGCGATGGTACGCTCGATCACCGGCAAGAGCTCTCCCTGACGCACTAAGCCCAGATTTCCTCCGTGTGAGGCGTTCGGGCCGTCGGAAAAGCGTAGTGCAAGGTCTTCGAAGGATTCCCCCTGTTTGAGCCGCGTCATCACCTCACGAACTTTTTCCCTCGCGTCGGCCGTATCGTCCGGTGAGCGGGGCTTGATGAGAATCTGGCTGAGCGTGTATTCCTCCGAGAGCGCAAACCGATCGCGGTGTTCCTGGAAGTACCGCTTCATGTCGGAGTCTGCGACCATCACTGCACTCCGTACCTCGCGGTCGACGATTCTGAGCAGCATCAGCTGTTCTCGGGCGCTCTTCATGTCCGCCGGGTTCGTTTCGTCGACCGGTCTCCCTTGTTGCTTCATCTGCCGAATCGCTTGCTGGACTTCCTGATCGGTGACCGTGATGCTTCGTACCGTCGCTTCCTGGAGTTGCAACTTGCGCTCGATCATCGAGGTCAACGCCATGTACTCTGCCGTCTTGAGACGACGCGCGAGGACGTCGCCGCGATACTCTTTCTGAATCCGTTCCCGCTCTGGGGCGAGTTCCCGTGTTATCTCGGACAGCATGATGAGGTCCGAGTTCACGATCGCGACGATCCCATCTTCCACCTGCGCGGCTGAAAGAAGGGATGCCTGTGCGATCAGCCCGAGCGCGAAGAAGACCGTGTGTCTGAACCAGGCTGGTGCCATCGTGATGAGCGGACGGATCGTGATCATGGATAGAGGACTCGTCATGCTCCGAGGAGTCGGCCGGTCGGCGAGGGTCCGACGGATTGTACACGAATTGCACAGGACTTGAGGAGTCCAGGAGCCTGTCCGACATGGCTTTCGTGACGAGGCGAATGAGGTGCGGCCAAATGCGAGGCCGCAGGCTCGGAATAACCGGAGGTGTATTCACTCGAATACATTGAGGATTATTCCGGGTCGAGCACGACGCAGATGGTCACGCGTCGTTCGCCGCAGTAGAACAGTCAATGTCGGATAGGCTCCTAGCGCGCATGATTCATGACAATTCGTCGCGAAATCGCTGAGTCGCATCGCGAGACCAGCGCGCAGAGCCCTGAGGATCCGATGCGGACTCTTGCAGTACGTTGAGGGTTCGAAGGGCGAGCCCGCTGGCCAAAGGCTCGTCGCAGCAGCGGATCGGCGATTGTAGCAGAAGTGTTCATGAATCATGCGGGCTAGTGAGGACAATTTCGGCTCGCGACGACTCAGTGTTTGCCGAGGTCGTCGGTGACATAGCGGGAGGCGTCGGCGAAGCGGATGACTGCCTTCGTGCGGATATCGGCAATTACGCCGTCGAAACGTTTTCGGCGCTTCTCGTTGAGCAGTTCCTGTCGAAGGCGTTCCCGAACGGCCACGTCCGCCTCAATAATTTCCTTGTCGAGCGGACTAATCATGACGAGGTAGTAGCCGGCACCCGTCTTGATCGGTGCACTGATCATCCCGGGCTTGAGTGTATGAATGACTGCGTCGACTTCAGGGACGACCAATTCCTTGCGATAGGGGCCGAGATCGCCTCCGTTGGCTTTCGTTTTGAAGTCGATGGAGTAACGCTGCGCAAACTTGGCGAAGCTCCCTCCCTGGTTGACCTGGTGTTCGAGATCTTTCGCGGCAGAAATATTGGGCAGCAGCATCTGTGACACTCGTACTTTCAATGGCGGGAGGAGTTCGTTGGCATGCTGCTCGTAGAAGGCGTTCAATTCCTCATTCGTGAGTTCGACTTTGGTTTTGATCCGGTCCTTGAGAAGCTCGTCGAGGATCAGTTGTTCTCGGTAGCGTTGCGCTCGATCGCGGATCGCATCGCTCTGGTCGAGCCCTAGCTTGCGCGCTTCCTGCATGAGCAGCTCTCGGGTGATGAGTTCATCGAGAAAAAGGCGCTTTCCCCCTTCTTTCTGGTACCGCGCCTTGGTGGCCTCGGCCAGTTCTCCCCAGCGGATATCGAAGTCGGTCTGCGTGATCTGTCGGCCGTTGACAAGGGCCAACACGCCTTCCTCGGGCGGTGGCGCACAGCTGGTAAATACCAGAAAAGTGCAGCCGATGGCGCCGGCGAGCAGAGTGACGAGGCGGACAGCGGCCACGTTCACGGATCGTGTCGATGTTCGAACCATAGGCGTCTGTGATCGTGTCATCGAGATGAGTGCGAGGACATTGTGGTGTTGGTATCACAGCCTCCTAGGCTTTGCAAGGTTACGGTGAGTTCTTGAAAGATGGCAGGCCAGTCTTGATGCGGCATCTGGAGCTCGAAGGCCAGCGGAGAGAGGAAGCACACCCGCTTCTTGTACCGGTCCATCATCCGGTGAATCGCTTGGCTTGACACACGGCTTTTGGCGTCGAGTGTGATGATGACAGAGTGGGCCTTGAGTTCGATCGTGCTCAGGCGCAAGGCTTTAGCCTGGAGCCGTACCTGCATGACTTCGAACAGTCGTTCGACGGAGTCCGGAGCCAGTCCATACCGATCCTGTATTTCGCCATGAAGGAGGGCGAGATCTCCGACTTGGGTGCAGGACGAAAGTCGTTTGTAACAGGAGAGGCGCTGGTGGGGATCGGCGACATAGTCATCGGGAATAAAGGCGGAGACATTGAGCCGGAGAGTGGGGTCCGGCTCTTCTTCCACTACCTGGCCCTTGAGGCGCTGGACGGCCTGTTCCACCATCTGCATGTATAGATCAAGTCCGATGGCGGCGATGTGCCCCGATTGCTGCTTCCCGAGGAGGTTGCCGGCGCCCCGGATTTCCATATCGGCCGCGGCGATGCGGAAGCCGGCGCCCAGTTCGGTAAATTGCTGAATGGCCGTGAGGCGTTTCTGCGCGTCGTCGCTCAACTGTCCCTCATCGGGTATCAAGAAGTACGCATAGGCTTGATCGCCGCTTCGGCCCACCCGTCCGCGCAATTGGTACAACTGTGCGAGCCCGAACATGTCGGCGCGATTGATGAAGATTGTGTTGGCATGAGGCACGTCGATTCCCGATTGGATAATGGCCGAGGCGATCAGCACATCCGCTTCCCGGCGGAAGAATTTCAACATCACGGCTTCGAGCGGTTTGGCGTTCATTTGCCCATGGGCCATCACGATGCGCGCATCGGGTACCAGTTGGTGGAGCCAGGCTCCCGTCTTTTCCATCGTTTCGACCCGATTGTGGACGAAGTAGACCTGCCCGCTCCGGCCTAGTTCGCGCAAGATCGCCTCTCGGATGAGCGTGTCGTTGGATCGGACGACCTGCGTGCGAATGGAGAGGCGCCCCGCCGGAGGGGTTTCGATGATCGAGAGATCGTGCACGCTCGCCATGGCCATCTGCAAGGTGCGGGGGATGGGGGTGGCCGTGAGCGTCAAGACGTCGACGTGGGTGCGGAGCTGTTTCAATCGTTCTTTGTGCTTGACGCCGAACCACTGTTCTTCGTCGATGATCACGAGACCCAGGTCGCGGAACACCACATCTTTCTGGATGAGCCGATGCGTGCCGATCACCACGTCGACAGTGCCGGACGCCATGTCTTTGAGAATGGCTTTGGCCTCTTTCGGCGATTGGAATCGGGAGAGCAGGGCCACACGAGCCGGGAACGGCGCGAACCGTTCGGAGAAGTTGTCGTAGTGTTGGTGGGCCAACAGGGTTGTGGGGACGAGCACCGCCACCTGGCGATTGGCTTCCACGGCCTTGAAGGCCGCTCGCATGGCCACTTCCGTTTTCCCGTACCCGACGTCGCCGCACACCAATCGGTCCATCGGTTTGCTGGACTCCATGTCGTGGGTAATGTCTTCGATCGCTTTGAGTTGATCCGCCGTTTCTTCATACTCGAATGCAGCTTCGAACTCGTGGTACATCGTGCTGTCGAATCCATAGGCATGGCGTGTCACGAGCTCACGGTTGGCATACAGATCGACTAACTCGTGGGCCATCTCTTCGATGTCCTTCTTCACGCGCGCGGTAGTCTTGGCCCAATTGGCGCCGCCTAGCCGTTCCAGGCGCGGCGCATGGCCGTCCGCTCCACTGTATCGTTGCACCTGGTCGAGCCGTTCCAGAGGAATGTACAGTGTGTCGCCGCCGGCGAATTCCAAGATCAAATAATCACTGTCGAACCCCTGCACCGATAGACGTTTGAGGCCTCGATATTTTGCGATGCCATGTTGGACATGGACGACATAGTCGCCCACGTTGAGATCTTCCAGCGAAGAGAGAAAAGTCGCCGCTTTGCTCTTAGCCTGTGGCTTGTGGCGCGCGCCCTTGGCAAACAGCTCTTCTTCCGTCAGCACAGCCAGCCGCAAGTCTGGAGCGAGGAATCCCGCGGACAGATCGCCGTGCAAGACGTAAAACGGCGCTCTGGTTTTGCTCGTCACGGCCCAGGTCCCCGCTGTCCATCCCATCGCCGGCACATCGTGCTCGCGCAAGAGCGCCAGCAAGCGGTCCACTTGGCCGCGACTTCGTGCGACGAGTACCAGGCGGCATTCCTCTCGCAACCGATCCATAATGGCGAGGGTTTGGCTGAAGGGCATTCCACGAGCCCCGAGGCCGGCACTGGCCGGAGTCTGAGCGGGAAAGGCCTGAACCGGATTCCACGATGCATCGCTCGGAGTCAGAGGCTCCAGCGCAAGCACGGGCCAACCGTTCGTGCGATTCATGAGTTCAGACCAGGAGAGAAACAACCGCTCCGGTGACGGGTAGGGCACGACCGTTTCTCGATCGGCGTGACGGAGATAGCCGTCATCGATTTTGCTCCAGAGGTCCTCGCAGGCTCCTGTCAATGCAGCCGGCTGATCCAGGACTAATAGAGGATGCTCGGCGAAATAATCGAAGAGGCTGTCCATGTTGGGATAGAGATCCGGTGCGCGCCACTCGGCATCCGCAGGAATGGGAGCGAGGTCGTCCAGCGACGTCCCCGTACGCAGGTATTCACGCGCGGGAAGGACGATGGCTCGATCAAGCTTCGCAGTGGACTTCTGGGTGGCGGGATCGAAGAGTCGGAGCGAATCGATGGTTTCGCCAAGAAATTCGACACGTAGCGGGTCGGCATAGGCCGTCGAGAAAATATCCACAATGCCGCCTCGAATACTGAACTCCCCTGGGATTTCCACCACCGAGACTCGGCGGTAGCCGAGGCGTAAGAGTCCTCCCGTGAGGACCTCTCGTTCGATCGTGCCGTTCAACTTGAATTGCAGGGTGGTGCTGGTGAAGGTCGTGACGGGCAGCAGCCGTTGCATCAGGGCCGCGATAGAGGTTACTAGGCAGGTCTGTGGTGCGGTTCGGATATGCTGCAGCGCATTCATCCGGCGCGCGATGAGCCCGACATGAGGGGCGCTGCCCTCGTACGGCAAGGTTTCCCATCTCGGGAACATGGCAAGGGGAGCAGTTGGAAGGCCGATGAGATCATGGAAAAAGTGCAGGTCGTCAAAGAGGCGTTCAGCCGCCTCGTCCGACCCAGTCACGATCAGCCACGATCGATTTCCCAGTTTCCCCAACTGAGGGTGCAGGAGCGTGGTGAGGGCAAGTCCGGCAGCGGAACCATGCAGGCCGGTCACGGAGGGACGGCCTGTTCCGCTTCCTAGCGCCGCAGCGACAGGAATGAACCATTGGGATTCTGAATGGGTGTGGGTAGTATCGGACACTGCGACTGCTTATTTTGTGGTTGAGCGAATGCGTTCTATCAACGATGTGGTGGAAACGCCGGGGACTAAGGGAATGCTACGGACGACTCCACCGCGCGCTTCGACGATCTCGCGGCCGACGATCCGTTCCACCGCCCAATCTCCGCCTTTGACGAGGACATCAGGCTGCAACGCTGCGATCAGGCTGTGGGGGTCCGGTTCGTTGAAGAGGATCACAAAATCGACACCGCTGAGCGCAGCCACCACTTCCGCCCGCTGAGTTTCTGAGACAATCGGCCGATCCGGCGCCTTGTTCAAACTCCTCACAGACTCGTCGCTGTTGACGCCTACGACCAGCACATCGCCGAGGGCCTTAGCCGCCCGCAGATAGCGAGTGTGTCCAATGTGCATGAGATCGAAACAGCCGTTGGTGAACACGATACGTTTCCCTTGAGCTTGCGCTTGCCGGAGCAGCGGGACGAGCCGGTCTTTGGTCATGGCATTCGAAGACATGGCTGCATCATACCGACTGTGCAGAGAGATGGAAAGGGAGGAACATTATTAGCAGGACGCTGAAAAAGTCCTGCCAGCATCGTTCTCGCATCGCTCTAATCCTCAACGTACCCCAGAGGGTACGCCTTCGGTCTTCACTCGCTGCGGCCTTGCCTGGGACAAGGCGCGTCTTGGCACGCCAGGGTTGGGCGGGTGAGAAGTCTGGCCATTTTGAGCGTCCTGCGGAAGCGTTCTCCTGTTATGCCGCACATATAGACCATCGAAGTTCTGCTGTGCTGAAACAGTTCTCCCGCAGCCTACTCGTCGTCGTGACTCACGCCGCCTAATCCAATCACCGACGACCCGTGCTTGGTAATCAGCGCATCCATCGTCTCGATGGCTTTCGCCCGCCGTTGGTCGAACAGCCCGGGCGGCGCAGGAGTCAAGGAGGAGAGCGCGAGCCCGGCCAACCGGTACTCGGTGCCGGGCCGAATGAGTTCTTGGAGCGCTTGTTGGACGGTCGACCACATGTCGGGGTCGTAGTTCAGCGGGTGGGGAAAGCGATGTTGTTTGGTCGTGACGGCAAAACGGGTGTTTTTCAGCTTCACCGTGCAGGATCCAGCGGCTAATCCTTCTTGTCGGAGACCCCGCGCCAGGTCACGGAGGAATCCGCGTAAAGTTTGCTCAAGGAAAAAACGATTATGTGTGTCGTGTTCAAATGTGGTCTCGTGGCTGAGACTTTTGGATCCTCGGTCGGACACCACCGGTTCGTGGTCGATCCCCCTCGCCAGCTCTCGAACCCAGTGGAGTCGCGTGCCGAAGATATGGCGCAAGGGTTGATCCCAGCGCTGGTCCATCAGTTCGCCGATCGTCTTGAGTCCGAGCGGTTCCAAGCGCGCGGCAGTTTTGGGGCCGATTCCCGGCAGTGCTCGCAGAGGCCGCAGCGCTAAAAATGCTTCTTCCGTACCAGGCGGGACCGTCACTAGTCCGTCCGGCTTGTGACTATCCGCGGCAATTTTGGCGACGGTTTTGCCGGTTGCGACGGCGATGGTGCAGCGCAATCCCGTCGCCTCGTACAGCGCATCCTTCACGAGTTGTCCGAGTGAGCATGGATCGGGATGGCACGTCTGGAGCTGTGTCGTATCCGCGTAAAACTCGTCGATGCTGCTCCATTCGGTGAGCGGGAATAACCGATCGGTCACGGCCTGCATCGCATCGTGCAACTGTCGATACAGGGGCCGATCAGGGGGAAGCAGAATGAGGTTGGGACAGAGTTGGAGGGCTTTCGCCGTCGGCATGGCCGAATGGATGCCGAATGGTCGCACGGCGTAACTGGCCGCGGCAATGATCCCACGTGGCGGTGGACCGCCGACCGCGACCGGTTTGCCGGCGAGGCTCGGGTCCTTGACCACGGCCGCTGAGGCGAACATGGCGTCGACGTCTCCGAAGAGGATCTGGCGCGACCAACGCATGGCTTCTTCCTGAATAGGAACCTAGCAGGCTGCGAAAAGACTATTGTGGCACAGTGGAACTTCGAATGATCTGCACGTCAGGGACACAAGGAGAACATCCCCCAGGATGCTCAAAAAGGCTATCCAGCAAGGCCGCAGCGAGCGAGGCGGCGAGGCTACGTTTCGGTACGTTGAGCCTCTGAGCGATGCGAGAACGCCGCTGGTAGACTTTTTCAGCATCCTGCTAGAAGGTAAACGACAATTGAAGAGGCTGCATGGGGCGTTGAGAGGGAGGCACTCTGGTGTGGGAAGCACGTTCGGAATCAGTCGGAATCCGGCTGACCGATCCCACCAGTTCTTGTAACAATCCCCGACAGATGCCGCAATGGTGCCGACGCGGCTGAATCGTTCGTCGTTGGCGTCGATACACTCGGCCGCATTGGCGACAGCGCCAGGCAAATTGAGTGAGGGCGAGAACTTCCTTCTGTAATGAATGGTAGATGGTGATCGCCAGGGTGCCGTCCCGATTCATCTCGGTCATCTTGCGGAGAAAATTCGCCCCATGATTCGGCCGCCGCTTCAGGATATCGTATTGCCATTGATGAATCATTTCGTGCGCGAGGGTGCTGATGATCTCCTGCTCGCCATACTCGCTCTGTTGGGCGACCTGTTGGAGTAGGGGAAGGGACAGGCGAATTTCACGTCTAGTCGGCGGGCGAAGGCTATCCCGATCCAGTCGGTGACGCGGTCCTCGACGACTCACGAACAGGCCGACCGAGGAAGTTAGTCGCCGGCTCCAGACCAGATCGATCGGGGGCAACAGGCCTGCGAAGTAGCGTCCATTCAGTTCGCTCCACATCTGGGTCAGATGCTGAGGGGTCACTGGAGGGGGTTGGTGTGAAGACATGCGAAGGGGTCACCCCAATTCTTCGTGCACTGCC
>DATHTZ010000544.1:0-2109 GCA_035462675.1 Nitrospiraceae bacterium
GGCGGCAATTTCCTGGGTACTTGTCTTCGTACAGGTCCTGGTGTCCTTCGCTTGAACCGGTAATGTGATCGCCGCGGTCATGACGACAATGAAGAGAATAGAGAAAAGCTTCTTCATGTGCACTCCTGGGTGACTAAGAACATGAAAATGATATCTCGGTGATGCAACGTCCTAACAGAAGAGTTGAGAGTTGACGCGTCGGCGCGTCAGGAGTTAACGCTGCAAGGAGAATACAATTGAGCGACGAGCACTCGCCGCTCGCGTCATCTACACTTCGACGATGTCTGGTTGGCTGCTTTGTACCAATGCGCCACCTCCTCACGTTCAGCCTGGAGACCTCGCAGGAGGCGTATTGTAGGGGGAGGCAAAGGACGGCGCAAGGGCTGGATGTGAAATGTCCCTTCGTGCTGGAGTAGGGAAGCGCAAAGGCAGCATCATGTGCGTCCGTTCCGAATATTTAATTGGTGAGGTTGGAAGGAGATAGTGGAGATCCTAGCTCCCATTGAAAGCTATGCCAATCCTCTATTGGGATCCCTGATCTGACGACCTGCCCGGTCGCGGTATTGAAGATAAAGAGTTGGCCAGCAATTCTGACATATAGTTGCTGGCCCTCTGGGTCAAAAGCGGAAGAACCGATTCCGCCTTCTACAATGCGTGCGATAACGACTGATTGTCCGCTCGCTATGTTCAGGCGTACCAGTTCGTTACCAGCAAAACGTGGAAAAACTGGTGCCGATGGTACTGTTAAGCATTCAAATACCGCTCTCATGCCTAACAGCGTATTTGTTGTCTTGTCCCAGTGAAAGGTAAACTGGATCGGCGATGGTTCCTCATGGCAAGGGTGCCAGCTCGTTCGAATTCCCGTGTGCTGGACCTCTCCGGTATGTGTATCGACGATCGATAATTGACCGGCAAGGCTCGTAAAGAGGTGACCATCGGCATCTATAGCACTGCTACTTGCGGCGGTGTCAGAAAATGAAACGACATTCGTTACCTGGAATGTATTGGGATCAATTTTGACGACTTGCGTGCCAGAAATCCCCGCGCCGAATCTTGCAGCGATTAAGTGCCGATTTTTTGCATCCCAGTGATAACTCGAAAAAGCAGGGTTGCCTGTTGCCAAACCAGTTTCCGTTACGTTCTCAGTGGTCTTCGAAGTGTCGATCCATATTAATCTGCTTCCATCGAAATCACGAGTATCGAGGAAGAAACGATGACCACTGATGTCGAATGCTCCCTGATTACCAACTCCCGAATAAATTGCCACAATGCGTGGGTTGATACTGCTTATCGGTTTTTGAGGGTCAAAGCGTATGACCTCAGAACCTGTGGCTATACTACCTCGTGATGCAAGTAATGTCCCTGCGAGAACGGGAGATGCGAGCGGTAGGAGTGTCAGAACGAAAATGCTGAGATACGTAGCAAGGGTTATTAAATGAGCCCCGCCAACCCGAGAGTTAGTCGTAGCCATTTCCCATCCTTTCCACTGATATCATAGAACTCGAATCGGAATACAAGCAAGGATTGTGTAACGAGTCGATTTTTGGTGGGCCCTGTAGGGGGCGAACCTACGGCCCGCTGATTAAGAGTGGAAAACAGACAATTTTTAAAAGACTCGCTATTGCAATGGTTTCCCACATTTAGTTAGCGATATCGAGGCTCTGTGGCATTCCATACAGTCTATACATTCCCATTCTTTCCTTTCCATTCCTGCCTTGTCTGGTCACAAAAGTGGTCACATTCCTTCTGTCAAGAATAATTTGCAACAACCGGATCTTGGAAGGTTGGGGGGCACCAAAAAGACCTTTACAAGCGATACGGCACGGCTTGTTTACCTCTTGTCCAACCAGCTTGATTCCACCTCCACCCTCCGGCAGGTATTCTCAATCAAGATGTCTCACCCCTTTTCTTTCAGACTCGACCCCGCTGTTTAATATGGATGTTCTGGAACGGGGACTCGCATGTCGCCAGTTGGGTTTTCATTGTACCTACGCGTGTCCTCTTGTCGTTGCTTAAGGTCTTCTTGCCGATCGCGTTCGTGGTTTCGTTGAATCGTCCTATTCATATCTGAGCTGTTATCCCTTACGGCTTCATTTGTGCTACCACCTC
>DATHTZ010000545.1:0-2009 GCA_035462675.1 Nitrospiraceae bacterium
GGGCAATTCCAGACCGACCAAATGCCGCACAAGCTGTTCTATGAAATCCTTTGAGCCACTGATAAAACTCGCGCCAGGCATGCGGAGGTCCTTCTCATTCAAATACACCGAACCATCCCCATCCCAGCAGCCTCGAATAAAGTCCCTCACCAAGTGTGGCGGCATTTGGGGGAAAGTTATTGTGAGACTCTTTTTTGGAGTGAGACCCAGGTGCATGAGATCAGCACACACAGTGGCATTAGCGATCCGCAAGTTATACAACGCACCGGCCACTCCCCTTTTTCCATTGAAGCGAATCAGCGCGTTACTGCCCATCTGGACTCGAACCTTTTCAAGCAGTTCCGGTTCTTTTTGGCCAATGCTGAGGCTCCAAGACACTGTATCTGCTCGTTTTTCCGGTGGTGCCCATTCCTGCTCTTGCCGCCGCGCGTCTGCAATTTGAATTGGACTCATTTTCTTTGACAGTTCGTCGCATGGAACGGCAGCCACTTCTTCTCGGCCCCCAGATGCAATGGTGTACCACTTATAGGCCTGGATAAAATCTTGAGGGACTCTAATTCCATATTCGTACTTGGTGGCAAGATAGAACTGTGCCGTCATATCGCCACAGTTCGCCAGTTGTACTTGCTCGCGAAGATGCAGCTTCCCACTCTTGGCTGACTTACTCTGTCCTCTAGGCTGTGTCGAAGTATGAAGGCATCCGTCGGTATAGATGACGCCCAAGACCCAGGCCATTGCGGGAGTCCATGACTTGAAAAACGTTTCATTCATGTGCCGCTTCTGGAGGGTGACCGTGCTCTCATGCTCAGTACCCAGCCGGTGAGTAAATGCCAGCTTGCCCTTCTCCAGGGCAAGGTTCCTCGCATCCGACTGCGTTCTGGTGTCTATGCCGTACTTCTTCGCGAGTTTATAAATATACTGGCGGGTGCAATTATAGTGTTGGGCAAGATCATTGAGTGACATGCCCGACTGATAAGCGGTTTCTAAATCTTCTCTCCGAATCGCCTTAGGCAAATGATGGGTTGTTCGTGTAATGTGTGATTTCTGCCGTACCTCACTAGAAAAGCTATAGCAGCTGGCACACATACCCTTCGCTCTGTGCTTCCTCTCAGTGGTGCCGCACGATTGGCAATGGGCAAAGTCTTTAGTCCATCCCATGGCGGTTACCTTTGAATCTCTATTGCCAGCATGGCTTCCCTCTTCATCATTTAACCAACTCCGCCACCGATACCTTCAGAGCCTTCACAATTTCTCCCATGCTCGGAAGCCTGGGCTTGCTCGATGTCAGAGGGAAATGGTTCCAGGAACCTTTCCCGTATCTCAATCTCTCTGATCAGATTGTATCGTTTTCACCTCGATGGGGGGCGCAAGACTTCCATGTCGCTTTGTCTTCGTGATACTTATCGACCGCTGGTGTCCAGTGTTCTGGAATTCTAGGGAACCGTGCCAAGCTATGGATGAGTGACCACTTGAAGGCGGCTAAGGGTTGGTCGGTGGTGTATTCAATATGGTACCACTCCTCTGATTTTGCTTTCCTGGGGTCAATCGGTCGCGTTGTGTAATATCCACGTCCGGCTACGAAGACCCCATGTAAGTGGACAGGGGAGCCAAAACGCACAGAAACATCGGCCATGCGTTGTGCAAACGAATCTGGGTTTTGAACTACCGATCCTTCTGCCTCAAATGCAAAGACATAAGATCGAACGGCCATCCATTGTTTCAGTTCCAACTCTGCTTGAACAGGACTACCTTCAACTTGCTTCCAAAACCATCGTTCAGTCATGCTTCTTAACTGTTGATTGGTTTGGATACACCTCTCAATTGAATTATCAGCGAACTCTTTAGCACTATCGGAAGTGCTCTGTAATGATGCCTTTACCTCGACATAACCATACACAGCTTCTAGTGGGAGCACATCGCACGTCGCCAACCTAGCAATAGGGCCACTCCTAACGGGGTCGAATATTATGACGTCTAGCTGAGGGGAAAGGCTGGGGCCATTCTGTGTA
>DATHTZ010000546.1:0-1650 GCA_035462675.1 Nitrospiraceae bacterium
GTCGGATGCAGTGTATGTGGGTCAGACGTATGACGATACGGGTGGAAGCTGGCGAGGGAAATTTTATCGCCTGACGATGGGTGCCTGTGCTGATTCGACATGCTCCTCCCCGTCGCCGACCCAAAGTTGGGGAATACTGGATACCGGGACCACAAGAAAGCCCACGCAGATGCTCAATACCTTTCTCATCGGCGCCTCGTCCACGTCCCTCGGACCGGTGACGACCAGCTCTACCGTTACGTTGGACGATTCAGGCAATACGTGGATATTTTTTGGGACCGGCCGGTTTTTAAGTACAGCGGATAAAGTCAATACAGTCGGTCAGTATTTAATCGGCATCAAGGATCGATATCCGCCAACGTCGGCAATGTGTACTCAGGCGACGGAGAGCGGGTGCCTAAGCAGTAACCTCCTTGATGTTACAAGTGCACAGATCTGTGTGTCCTGCGCATCGGGTAGCCAGGTAAGCGGGGTCGGCACGGCGACGACGTTCTCGGGACTTATGGATCAGATCCAAGGGAATAGCGTGTTGGGCGTCACGGCGAAGGATGGCTGGTTCGTAGCCTTACCCACATCGGCAGGGCCTGCTGAACGATTGGTTGTGAATCCTACACTGATAGGAGGCGCTCTGTTCATGCCAACCTTCACTCCGAACACGGACATCTGTATCGCAGCAGGTAACAGTAGTCTGTACGCGCTGTACTATAAAACTGGAACGGCTTATACAGAGCCGATTATGGGAGTCGATGCCACGGGTGTTTCAAACCGCGCGATCAGCCTTGGGGAAGGGTTGGCGTCCTCGGTGGCCATCCAGATTGGGGCACAGCCCACGGGAATGGCGGGCTTCTACCAGTCCAGTAACTCGGTGATGGGCAAGGTGCAGCCGAAACCTCCTGCCGTTCTCTGGAGTCAGATTTTGTCCTGGATCGGTCAACGAAGCTAGCGGTGACGATGTTCTCTATGTCGAATGAATTGAGAGGCCGGACCCAGGGCGATCAGTCGTGGGTCTGGTGCCATTTAAGGAGCGTTTTGTTGTGCTTGTTGACCTTGACCGGGCTGTCGGCTTGCACGCCGGGAGAAAACAGTCACAGTTTGTCGACCGCAGGGTCGGACGGAAACCATTCCCCCGTCATTCGTCGTGTCTCTCTTCAGCCTACCCCTCTTGTCTTGCACGGGCCTCTCTTTGTTTCTGTGGAAGCGCAGGATCTGGATCGGGACGAGCTGACGTTCCGATATCGCTGGTTTGTCAATGGTCGGCTTGTGGCCGAACGTTCAAGCGATATGCTGGAGCCGACGATTCTGAAGCGAGCGGATCAGGTTCTCGTAGAGGTGGTGCCGTTCGATGGAAAGGTTGAGGGTGCGCCATTCAAATCACAGTCTCTTGCTGTCGGGAATTCTGCGCCGGTGGTCTCGCATATAACTATCGAGTCCAACGAGCAGGCATTTTCACGCCGCGTCCTCGCCAAGGCGGACGTCATGGATCCTGACGGAGACTCATTTTCCGTAAGTTATCGGTGGAGTAAGAACGACAAAGTTGTGCTGGAAGGGGAGAGCTACGAACTTGATATCACAGATCTGAAAACCAACGACACGATTCAGTTCGAGGTGGTGGCAACGGATGGAATGGCAACAGGGAAGGCTGTTGCTTCC
>DATHTZ010000547.1:0-14111 GCA_035462675.1 Nitrospiraceae bacterium
CCAGTCTGTTGGTTACTGAAACCTGACCATAGCCAGGTAGATGAGCGACGCAAGAAGAGCGGCGCCAGGAAGCGTGAATACCCAGGCGTACAGAATTCTCGCGGTGACGCCCCAGCGCACCGCCGAGAGTCGCTTGATCGCGCCGACCCCCATGACCGACGTCGTGATGGTATGAGTGGTGCTCACCGGCAAACCGACGTACGCCGTCACGAGCAGCACCGCCGCCGCGCCGGTCTCTGCGGCGAACCCATGCACCGGCTCCAGCTTCACAATGCCCATTCCCAGCGTACGGACGATCCGCCAGCCACCCACGGCCGTTCCCAATCCCATCGCCACCGCACAGGAACCGATCACCCACCCCGGCACCTCACTCGAAGAAATCTGCCCCGCAGCGAGCAACGACAGCGTAATAATCCCCATGGCCTTCTGCGCATCGTTGGCGCCGTGACTGAACGCCATGAAGCAGGCGGACACAAGCTGCAAGCGTTTGAACAGCCGAGTGGCCACACTCCGGGTCACGCGAAAAAAGATCCAACTGATCGCCACCATCAACGAAAATCCGATGGCGAAACCAAAGAACGGCGCAAGCACCATGGCTTCCATTACCGGTCGAAGTCCGGACCACTTCACCGTAGCCCATCCTCCATGAGTCACCGCAGCCCCGACGAGTCCGCCGATCAGGGCGTGAGACGAGCTGGTCGGCAATCCCAACAACAGCGTGAAGAGATTCCACACAATCGCACCGGCCAGTGTCGCCGCAACCATTTCTTGGGTGACCACTGCAGGATTGACGATCCCCGACCCCACCATCTTCGCGACAGCAGTGGACATGAACGCCCCGGCCACATTGAGAACGCCAGCTGCCATGACCGCCACAAACGGGCTCACGACTCTTGTCGAGACGACGGTCGCAATGGCGTTGGCACTGTCATGCCACCCGTTCGAAAAGTCGAACAACAGCGCCAGCACCACCACAAGGAGCAGCATTCCGGTCAGATAAGGCATGACTCATCCGTGAGACGTAAAAGGTGAAACAGGTGGAATCATTCCGGTAGGAACTGAACTGTCATAACGTGTGCTCTTACTTCCACGTTTAACGCTTCACCTTTCACGTCTTACGTGAGATAGTAATTAGTGATGTTTGAGTGCGATCCGCTCAAGAATGTTCGCGACGTCTTCGCAGCGGTCGGTTCCTGCTTCGAAGTTCTCGTAAATTTCTTTCCACATGATCACCGCGATCGGATCGGTTTCTTTTTCAAAGAGGGCAGAAATCGCATCGCGGGAGACTCGGTCGGCCTCGTTCTCCAGACTGTTCACCTCCACACTGCATTTCTTCATCTCCGGGTGCGGAAGGCCCAGGAGGTCCACACCTCGCCCCACAGCCACAGATGCCTGGTACAGAATGTCGGCGAGTTTGATCGCCTTCTCGGTCGGCTTCGGCACCTTGTATAACACGAAGCGGTCGGCGATCGCCTCCGTGACATCCAGAATATCGTCGAGGGCACTGGCGAGATCATGAATGTCTTCCCGATCGATCGGTGTAATAAAAGTCAGGTTCAAGCGACGCGCAATGTCGTGCGTAATGTCATCTCCAATGTGCTCAACACCTTTGATCCCCTTGGCTTGTTCGATGGGAGACCGGAAATCCTCCATCATCACCTTCAGGAGACGACTCCCCTCGATCATGTTATGTGCAGCCTTTTTGAACAACTCAAAGAAGGCTTCTTCTCGAGGGATCAATCCAAATAACATCGCGACGTTCCTTAATCCAGAGACGATCAGCTTGTATCACGAGCAGAGCTCGGGTGCCGTCACAGTGCCTTCACGCCTATGCCTTTGGGCGGACCTTACCAGCGAACCAACCCTACTGCCCACGTCACACCGCCGCCAAAACTTCCCAGCAAGACGATGTCGTGGGGATGAATGTTTCCCGAACGAACTGCGTGGTCGAGCGCGATCGGCAATGACGCCGACGACGTATTACCATAGCGTCCGATCACGGAACAGACTCGTTCCGGCGAGACCCTGAGCCGCTTCGTAAGATGGTCGAGAATCCGCCCGTTGGCTTGGTGCAAGACCACCTGCGCGACGTCTTGCAGCTCGACACCGAACTCTTTCACGATTTCACGGATCGCTTGCTCTAATCGCTTGACCGCCAGACGAAAGAGCGGCGCACCTTGCATCCGCAACGTATGGCTCTTCGCCTCTACTGTTCCCAGCGTCGTGGGCCAACGCGATCCGCCTGCGGGAATCGTAATCAAGCCATGCTGGGCGCCGTCCGCGCGGAGACGGAGCCCCAAGAGCCCTTGGCTCAGCTCGCCTACCTCTGGCTCGCCCCGCAACAGAACCGCACCGGCCCCATCGCCGAACAAGAGCGCCGTATCGCCATCGGTCGGATCGACAGAACGAGATTTCACTTCTGCAGCCAACACCAAACAGGTCTTCACCTGCCCGCTCCGAATCATCGCATCGGCCATCGAGAGTCCATAGAGAAAGCCCGAACAAGAAGCCGCCACGTCGAATGCCGGTATCGAGGAACAACCGAGCATTCGTTGAACATGGCAGGCGGTCGAGGGAAAGGCCGTATCGGGAGAGGTGGTCGACAGTACGATCGCCCCCAGCTCAGAAGCCGGGAATCCGGCAGCCTCAAGCGCCGATCGAGCTGCTTCCCCCGCAAGATCGGAAGACGCTTGGGACGCAGCAGCCCTGCGTCGCTCCTGGATGCCGGTCAAGCGAGAGATAACCGCCGGCTCAATACCCAACAAGACCCCTACCTCGCGATTCGACACCACCCGTTCAGGAAGGTATGAGCCCGTTCCGATAATTCTCGTCCGTATCATCTTGTCTCAGTACTTATGGAGGTTCGCTGCAATCCCGGCGGGATTATAGGTCTCGGTGCGATAGGGGTCAACTGAACCCACATGATTCGTGAATGCTTCTGCCGCGATCGCGGATTCGCCGCTCGTGCGCGTGAAGCGCAAGACGGAATGAGTGTGTCTGAGCGTTGCATGCGAGAGACGTTTCATAAGGAATGTGCGCGGAGGCTATTTCGCGGCGAACCGTTAGGAATAGTCCGGATGAATGTCGTCGAAACCTTGCATTCAGCCGGGACTACTGCTACATTTTCCAAAATTTATGGCACGTGTATTTCCTATCTCGACTGCCCCGCTACCCATGACGGTGGCCCTCGGCCTCTGTGTCGCGGCATTCTGTGTCATCACTGCCTGCTCCAGCACACCCAAGAATCAAGATAGCTCGAAGAAAGCCCTCAGCGGTACCGACGAGCAGATCTTCTTGGGCGATGGGATCAAAAAGAACTACGACCCCAACGTCATCATGAAGCGAGGAGAGGCGTTCTTCGAAAAAGAGGAATATGCAGAGGCCATCGTCGAATATACCCATTTCCTCGATCTCCATCGCACCCACGTCCTGGCCTCCTATGCCGTATTCCGCATCGGAGAAAGCCAGCTGAAGCTGACCAAGGGAATCCAGCGTGATCCAACCCCCATTCAGAAAGCTCTCGAAGCCTTTGAACGGGTCAGGAAAGATTTTCCAGGAAGCAGGTACGACGGCCCAGCACTCCAGAGAATCCAAGACTGTCACGACCTCTTGGCACAAACACATCTCTTCGTCGGCGAATTCTATTATCGGCGGGGCTCATATCTCGCCGCCGCACATCGCTTCGAACAAATCATGAAACTATACCCCGACAAGTCGGTCGCGCCCGATGCTCTGTACTTCCTGGCACTCAGCTACCACGACCTAGGGGCAGACGATTGGGCCAGCGAGAAGTTGACGCTGCTGGCTGAGAAATACCCGAACAGTGCACATTCCAGCAAGGCAAAGAGCCTGCTCGCGAAGATTGGCGGAGCACAACCTGCCACGTTGCTGGCAAAAAACGTCGAACCTGCACCCCCCGCTACTCAGCCGGCTGCATTCCCATCGATGAGTCAACCGAGTCTTGCCGCCGGACTGATTCCTTCTGTCCCGGCTGCATTGAGCCAGTCTTTTGTCAGCTGCCGCCTTGGCGCCTGGTGTTGACCTAGCTGGTAGGATGCTGAAAAAGCCCGCCAGCTTCGTTCTCGCATCGCTCAGAGGCTCAACGTACCGAAGCGTACGCCTCGCCTCTTCGCTCACTGCGGCCTTGCTGGACGGCGTTTTTGAGCATCCTACAAGATCTTCCGTGCGCTATTGAGTTTCCACCGTCTCACAATGGTCTTCCACCGCGTGCTAGAGCCGCTTCGAAGCTAGCAGCATTCAGCCGTCAGCAAACACCCGCGCCGAAACAACTTCTTTGTTATCTCTTCAGGCTGAAAGCTGATCAAGTTATTAATGGACTCAACGCAGCTGCAGGGCTTCGAGCAGGAGCTCACTGGTGGAAGACTTCACAATTCCCTTGGCCCGCGGGATGAAGGACTGATACGTTTCTTTCCCCTGTAGCACTTCGCAGTAGAGCTGAACGACCTCTCGGTAGGGACTCAATAACCTGTGACAGAGGCGCGGGAACGTGTAGACGATGTCGGCGAGACGCGAAGCAATTCGAAACTCAGCATACAACTGCTCTCTGACTGCCAACTCGTAGTCCCATAAACTCTTGGTCCGATCGTGTCGCTGATTGAGGACAGCCATCGCGGCCAGCTTGCCGGAACGGACGGCGTAGTATATACCCTCGCCAAACAATGGATCGACAAGGTGCCCGGCATCGCCTACCAACATGGCTTGGCCATTCACAAGGTCGTCCGGTCCCGGTTCCGGACTTAGTTCGGTCCTGCTAAACAAGGGTAACGGATGGCCAATCGGCTTGGGCACATCCAAGCCCGCCAGGCCTTTTTCTCCCCCAACGAATCGATCGAAGGTTTTTTTGAGGCTCGCCGGTTTGCTCTGAAACTCCCCCACACCGACCGACAACCGCCCCTGCTTGGGAAAGATCCAGGCATATCCCTTCGAGCAGACGCCGATGTCGATCACGGCTTTGCCTGTGGCTGGATACTGCGGCCCCGGTCCAATTTCGATCTCACTCTCTAACGTCGGTATGCAGCGCTGCCGCCGGTCGGGGAAGAGATGCCGTGCGACCTGGCTGTTCGCGCCGTCGGCGCCGATCAAGACCTTTGCATGATAGCACCCGCGATCGGTTGTCACCTCGACACCTTCCGGCACGTGACGGAGCGACTGCGGGTGCTCCCCTTCGTGAATTTCCGTACCGACGCGTCGTGCCTGTTGAACCAGGTGATGATCGAACCGATCGCGCATGACCATATAGGCGATTGGACTGGGCGATTCGATCGTGACGGATTCCTCACCCCGGTACAAAAACTGAAATCCGAAGATGGTGTCTTCGACGACGGACTTGAACCCTGGATCAAGAAGTTGCTCGATCCGGACCGACAAACCGCCGCCGCAGACCTTGTAGCGAGGATGTGTTTGTTTGTCGATGGCGAGAACCGACAGGCCGGCACGGCTCAGTTCATAGGCAGCAACCGCCCCAGCCGGCCCCATGCCGACCACAAGCGCGTCGTATACTTTCACATCTGGCAACGTGGCCATAGCATCGGATCCACTTGTGGGCCCTGAAGTTATGAGTGCTGAGTGCTAAGTTCAGATTGATACGTAGACCACAGCGGTGGAGTGAAACGTTTCTCACTCAGGACTCAAAACTGAGAACTCAGAACTTGGGCAGTGCAGCCCTGCCTCACTGCCCGAGGTACCAGCCAATCCCATACCGCTCCAGAAAACCGGTAATCATCGTGAGACTATTGGCGTAAATCATGACGCCCACGACGATGAGCATCACTCCGCTCACAGTGGAAACGCCCCACAAATACATACGCGCCTGTTTGAAATAGGCGAGGAACCGATCCACCCCCAGGGCCGTAAGGAACAACGGCACTCCCAGTCCCAACGAATAGCTCGTCAGTAACAACACCCCGTTCAACATCGACTCGGTGGTACTGGCATACAACAAGATGGTCCCCAGCACCGGCCCGACGCACGGGGTCCACCCGGCGGCAAACGCCACGCCGATCAAGAACGATCCCACATACCCGACCGGCCGATTTCTGAATTGGAAACGATGCTCCATTTTCAGAAAACTGATATTCAAGATCCCCAATAAATAGAGGCCGAAGATGACGATCACGATCCCGCCGATTCGTCGAACGTAATCTTGATAGGTCACCAGCGCCTGTCCGATGAAGCTGGCTGATGCGCCAAATGAGATAAATACTGCTGAAAATCCACCGATAAACAACAGGGCATTGACGACAATGGTTTTTTTGAGCCTCGACCGCACCGTTGAATCGGTGAGTTGTTCAATGGACAGCCCGGTGACGTATGAAATGTAGGATGGAACCAACGGGAGCACGCAGGGCGAGACGAACGACAGCAACCCAGCCGAAAAGGCCGCCACAAGGGAGATATTTGTGATCGATTGCGACATAGCTAGCTGGGATTATTCATGATTAATCCAGGCGGGCTAGGAGTCTGTCCGAGTCATCCTTCGTTGCGAGGTACAAAGGAGCTGCTGGTAGATGCGAGGCCGCAGGCTCGAAACAACCGGAGGCGTATTCGCTGGAATACGTTGAGGATTTTTTCGGGCCGAGAACGACGCAGATGCTGGCAGATCGTTTGCCGCAGTAGAATGACATTATTCGAATAGACTCCTAGGACTTCATCAACATCTGCACAAGCTGATGCGCTTCAGCCGCTCCCCAGTTGCGCGCGCCGAAGATATGGTGGCGGACAACTCCTTGCCGATCCACCATGAAGGTCATCGGAAGGCTCCGAGCGCCATAGGTTAAGCCCACGCGATAGTCGGCATCGTGGAGGATGGGAAACGTCAGGTGGTTCTCTTGCTGAAACGGTCTGGTGACCGATACACCTTGCGCGTCGGTGGACACGGCGAGAATCTCAAAATCCTTCCGCGAAAACGTCTGGTAGAGCGCTTCCATCGCCGGCATCTCTACCCTGCAGGGACCGCACCAGGTGGCCCAGAAATTCACCATCACCACTTTGCCGCGCGAGTCCGAAAGCGCCACAAGATTGCCCTGCATGTCTCGAAGCTGGAAGTTCGGCGCCGGTTCACCCAGCTTGACACTATTGCGTCCAGCAACCGGGAATATACCCTGCGCTGACGCGCCACCCAAGCCTGCCATTGCAGCTATCAGACAGAGCGCCGGTCCAACAATCCAGAGTTTCAGCATACCTTCTCCACTCCACCATCCAACTCCCAAGCATCCGCCTCCTTAACGCTTGGCATGAGCTTCTGTAGCCACCAGGGCATACCTGGCCCCTATCGCCCTGAAAATGATACTGAAGGCCAGTAAGGGAAACCCGACCATGATTGTAACACGTCGACCGAGGCGAGAGCCGCAGCAGTCAGTCATCTTACAAGTGCCGAAAAAAGGGTGTCAAGCCAGCCAGCCGCGACAGCGGGCCAGATACCCCTACCAACGAAAGGATAGACAATGAGGGGGCACTCATACTAATATCTGATGGTATTTTCGACAGGCTACCGCCAACCGAACACTGAGGAACCAATGAGACACAATTATCTGTTCACATCAGAATCCGTAACAGAAGGACATCCGGACAAGATCGCCGACCAAATCTCCGACGGAATCCTCGACGCGCTCATTGCCCAAGACAAGTTTTCCCGGGTAGCCTGCGAGACGATTCTGACGACCGGAATTGCCTTCGTGGCCGGCGAAATCTCCACCAAGGCCTACGTCGAGATTCCGGATATCATTCGCGACGTCATTAAGGATGTCGGCTACTGCGACGCTGCCTGGGGATTCGACTACCACACCTGTTCCGTGCTCACCGCCATTCACCAACAGTCGGGAGATATCTCCATGGGCGTGGATTCCGGCGGCGCCGGCGATCAGGGACTAATGTTCGGCTACGCCACCAACGAAACAACTGAACTCATGCCGATGCCGATCGTCCTCGCCCATCGGCTCACCAAGCGGCTGGCCGAAGTCCGGAAAAAGAGCATCCTCCCTTGGGTCCGCCCCGATGGAAAATCCCAAGTGACCGTGGAGTACCGGAACGGAAAACCGGTGCGGATCGACACCATCGTCGTCTCGACGCAACACAGCCCCGACGTGACGAACAAGCAGATCGAGCGCGACATCATGGAGAAGGTCATCAAGCCCATGATGCCGAAAGGACTCTACGACCCGACGAGCGTGAAACACCACATCAATCCCACCGGCCGCTTCGTGGTCGGCGGTCCGATGGGCGACACTGGACTCACGGGCCGCAAAATCATCGTCGACACCTACGGCGGCCACGGCAGCCATGGAGGCGGCGCCTTTTCGGGCAAGGATCCTACGAAGGTGGACCGGTCGGCCTCATACATGGCCCGCTACATCGCAAAGAACATCGTCGCCGCCGGCTTGGCCCAAAAATGCGAAGTGCAGCTTGCCTATGCGATCGGGGTAGCCGATCCCGTCTCGGTGTTGGTCGATACGAAGGGTACGGAAAAGGTGGCGGTCGAGCATCTGGACAAGCTCGTACGGACACACTTCCCTCTGACCCCGCGCGGCATCATCGACTACCTCAAGCTCCGTCGGCCGATTTTCAGAAAGACCGCGTCGTATGGACACTTCGGTCGGAATGAGCCGGAGTTCACCTGGGAAAAGACCGACAAGGCCAAAATCTTGCGCAAAGACGCAGGTCTGTAGTTTAGACCGGACCGATCACAAGGGGGGACGGATTGAAAAATCCGCCCCCCTTTTACTGACCACCCGTCACTCATCACTTTACTGGAGGTTTCTGTGGAATACGATGTGAAGGATATTAAGTTAGCAGACCAGGGCAAACTCAAGATCGAATGGGCCGAAGCCACCATGCCGGTGCTACGCCTGATCAAGAAACGGTTTCAGCGGGAGAAACCGTTCGCAGGGCTCCGCATGACAGCCTGCCTCCACGTGACGACCGAAACCGCGAACTTGATGAAGACGCTCCAGGCCGGCGGAGCCGACGTCCGGCTCTGCGCCTCCAATCCGCTGAGTACGCAGGATGAGATTGCGGCGGCACTCGTCAAACATGACGGCATTCCGACCTTCGCGATCAAAGGCGAAGACAGCAAAACCTACTATAAACACATCCAATCGGCGATCGCCCACAAGCCGCAGATCACGATGGACGACGGGGCCGATGTCGTCTCGCTGATCCATTCCAAGCGGAAAGACTTGCTCAAACACGTGATCGGCGGCACAGAAGAAACCACCACCGGCGTCATCCGGCTCCGCAGCATGGCCGAGAAGAAAGTGTTGAGGTTTCCGGTGATTTCCGTGAACGACGCCGACACCAAGCACCTGTTCGACAACCGCTACGGGACAGGCCAGAGCACGATCGACGGCATCATCCGCGCGACGAACCGATTGATCTGCGGCACCAGCTTTGTGGTCGCCGGCTATGGCTGGTGCGGGCGCGGCATCGCGATGCGCGCCAAGGGCATGGGCGCCGACGTCATCGTCACCGAGATCGATCCGGTCAAGGCGATTGAAGCGGTCATGGACGGGTTCCGCGTCATGCCGATGGAACAGGCCGCGCCGGTTGGCGATTTCTTCGTCACAGTCACCGGCAACCTCAAAGTCATCCGCGGGGAGCACTTCGCCGCAATGAAGGAAGGGGCCATCGTCTGCAACTCGGGCCACTTCAACGTTGAGCTGGACATTCCCGCGTTGGAGAAATTGAGCCGGAAGAAGCGCCTCATCAGACCGGGCGTCGAGCAATTCACGCTGAAAACCGGACGTCGGGTCAGTCTGCTCGGCGAAGGCCGACTCGTGAACTTAGCAACGGCCGAGGGCCATCCCTCCAGCGTCATGGACATGAGCTTCGCCAACCAGGCGCTCGGGGCTGAGTACTTGGTGAAGAATATCAAGAAGCTGGAGAAAAAGGTCTACCCGGTCCCGCCGGTGATCGACAAAGAAATTGCCCGACTCAAACTCGCGGGAATGGGGATGAAGATTGATACGTTGACGAAGGAGCAGGTGAAGTATCTGGCGAGTTGGGAGATGGGTACGTAAGGAACGGAGCAGCGCGGAGTGGTCCCTGTGCTCGCAGAACGCGCACGATAAAGCGGTGCTCGTCCCATGCGCGCAAGTGGACCACCCCGCACCACTCCTGCCAGAAACTGGAGGGGGAATAAAGAAGAGGCCACCGGAAACGGTGGCCTTTCTGTTTGTGCTCAAGGGAAGAGGGCTTGATACCTCTCCCCTCTGAGGAGGATGGAGCAGGGCAGATGCTCCCCTTGCTCGCAGACCGCGCACGATCAGAATGTGCTCGATCGATGCGCGCAGTGGGAGCACCTACACCCACTGAGCGAGAATAGAGGCTGATGTACAGCTAGAAAAAGATCGATATGCCGACTTACTGAAGTGGAGGAAGGAGGAATACCTATGAAACGCGCGGCAGTGACCAAGAGCAGCGGGAACGTGTTCCGAGATCTGGGATTCTCAGAAGAAAAGTCCGCGGAACTGATTTTGAAGAGCAGCCTGCTTCAGGCTCTCCAAGAAACGATTAAAGACCGAGGCTGGAAACAGGTGGAGGCGGCGGCTCGGTTGGGCATCGATCAAGCTAAGGTGTCAAAGCTCTTAGCCGGTCAGATGGCCGGGTTTTCCATCGAACACCTTGTCAATTTCCTTTCGTTGCTGGGCCAAGATATCGAAGTGACGGTTCGCAAGGCTCCCCGTGGGCGGCAACTCGGCAGGGTCCGGGCTCGGACTACCAGAAAGCTAGCCAAGTCGTTGGATAGCATAAGACAATTTCGCGCGGGAAAGGGTGTCAGACATCTTGCTCACGCACAAGAAAAGGTCAAGACCAAATAACCTTTGCCAGTTCCTTCCCGCGATTGTTGCGCAGCCCCCTGCCCTGTGATAGAGACCCTCTGTCACAACCAATCGGGGAATGAAGCCATGTCGGGGGAAATTGAGATAGAGACAGGTTTGACCGGCTACCTTGATAAGGATGCCGCTGTTGTCGAAACATCCCGTAAAGAGTGGGAGCCTGAATATACAGCTCTGAGTCGCTTGATAGACATCTTTCGTCGCATGTCGCAACTCGTCATAGTAAAGGAAAAAAATCTCAGCCTACCATCGCAGCTATTTCTTGTGGTACTCAATCAATCATACGGGGTGACCTCTGAACTGCTCAGAAGAAGGACGACAGACGCGCAAGGCTTGATGAGACGCGCAGTTGAAGCGGCGGGAGTAGCCCATCGACTGTGGAAGCATCCAGAGCTTACACAAGTTTTTAACGAGGCCTATCCCGACATCAACGATGATAACCATCCTAAACAGTTTAGACCCTCGAATAAGTACCGTCAGGAATTTAGCTCCTCTCAGATGTTTTCTGGCGACAGTTCAGCTCTCCAAACATTGGGAAGCTTCTACGAATTGTTCAGTGTTGGTGCATCACATGCTGGGTTAGGTGCACTGGCCGGTCAACGGTGGAAGGATAGCGTTTTAGCCCTATCCGTTGGAGAAACGAACAGAGTAGAGATTGGAAGTGCTTGGCATAACGTTAACCTAGCGTACTGGGAAATTCTGCGGGTGTTTTTCGCGGTCTTAAAATCAGCGATACCAGACGGTATGACCGTAGCAGTTGAAGCAGACATGAAGCTATGGTTCGAGAACTACAAGAAGACGTTGAAAGGCCGCACTCCTTGGATTCCCGATGTTCACAAAATTAATTTGTAGCCAACCGACTCTGGCTATCCCAACACCTTCGATCTAGAACAAATATTAGGACAAGAACGTGACATGGGGTCAGGCATGACTATGGACTTATTGTTCTCGCGAGCGGAACAAGAAAGTGAGGGCATTCTGAGTTTCGTGTTGTCGCAGGTGCGGGTGGGAGCGGAGGTCACCGGAAGCACGGGGATTCGCCTAGGTTTAGCCGAGACTTTGACGGTTGCACCGAGGAAGATGCGGGAGCGACGGCCTCACCTACCGATAGACGTCTTCGCGGTCTTCGGGGGAGAGCATGTTCAGCCACTCGGAACCGACACAGCGGTAGAGAATGCACTACGGTGAGGAATCTGGCGGGACGAGCGGCTACAGAGTGTTGATCAGCTTAGGGAAGTCACGGCTCGCAATCTTCTACCCCCAGCTCTTGCAGCCTACTTGTGTACTCCCGTATGTGCCTCGCTCGAGGCGATGGCGTCTAACACCTTCCCTCTACCCCCTAGGCCTAGCCCGCAATATTCGTGATGGTTCGTGGCGAAATCGTGCAGTCGCCGAGTGAGACAGGCGCACGGAGCCGCGAGGGAGGAAGGCATACTTGCAACAGTATGTTGACCGAGCGAGCGGAGAGCCCGCCTGCCTGAGCGCCGGGCCACTGCGTCCAGGCTTGTCGCAGCGGCGAATCCGCGATTGCAGCAGAGCAGTCATGAATAATGGGGGCTATGTCACAATCGGGGGCAATTCAGGGCATCGGATCACTACCGGAGCCTCTTCACGCGACTCGGCTCGCCCGCTTCTTCGTGGGAGCGGGCGATCTCAGAGTCCTTCGGACGCAGAGCCAAGACCCAAGGACTACGGAGTTTTCGCGCATCGAAACCCGTTGTTGTGGCTCGCGTGGTGCTCCGGTACGGTGTAGTTCCGATTCGCGGAATGGAGGGACTCCGGCCTGCTGTGCCACGAGCCGCCCTTCAACACTTTGTAGTCACCGTGTTCCGGTCCCTTCGGATTCTGCGACGGACTCTTCTTGTAATAGCCCCTGTCATACCAGTCGCTGACCCATTCCCAGGCATTCCCGGCCATATCATAGATGCCGTAGGGACTCTTGCCATCTTCCATTGTCCCCACCGGCACCAATGTAGCATCCTTGTCCCACTTCTTTTTCCCATAGTTCGCCCGTTGCGGTGTGGGCACATCATCACCCCACGGAAATTTCCGCCCATCCGTCCCCCTTGCCGCTTTCTCCCATTCCGCTTCGGTCGGCAGCCGTTTCTCTGCCCAGGTGCAATACCTGTTCGCATCGGACCAATCCATCATCACGACCGGATGCTTCAGATGGGTCGGCTGATTCAAGATCTTCCATTCTGGCGGCGCTTTCCGCTTCGTCGCTTCCAGGAACTTCGCGTACTGCTCCACGGTCACTTCGTGCTTGTCCATGTAATAGGCATCGAGGGAGACCTGATGCACGGGCTTTTCCGACACAGCTTCGTTGCTCCCCATCGTAAATTCCCCCGCCGGCACCAGCACCATTGGCGCCCCGTCTTTGCCTGTGATCTCCTGTTGCTTCGCCTGCCCGCCACCCGGCAGCGCCACGAGACCGACGAACATAATTACAATCGCCCCATACAGCTTCCCGTGCCTTGTCATGCCCCCTCCTCCTTATATGATCCTGCCAATTCAGGTGACTGTACCATTATCTGCATATCTCTATCTGCATCCCTCGCGGCCAAGTTCAAAGAGGAGATTCTTGCGGCGGAACTCGGTGATGATGCCCTAGCCCGCATTATTCGATCCGCTGCTACGACGAGCCTTCGGTCGGCGGGCTCGCCCCTCGGACCTTCAACGTACTGCAAGAGTACTCCTCAGGTTCTCAGGGCTCCGCACGCCGCTCTCGCGACGCGGCTTAGCAATTTCGCGACGAACCGTCATGAATAATGCGGGCTAGAAGTCTTGTTTCGTGCAGAGGCTCTTCCGTTCGAGTAACTCCACAATGGCGATAATTTCTCACATATTGGGACAAGAAAACAGGGGCATTTTGAATTTCCTGTTGTCGCAGGGGGCCGGCAGGAGCGGAGGTCACCGAAAGCGCGGGGATCCACCGAGGTTCGGCTAGGCCCAGAAAAGAAGAAAAGCCGTATGGCGCTGCAGTGAGGAATCTGACGGGACGAGCGGCTACAGAGTGTTGATCAGCTTAGGGAAATCACGGCTCGCACTCTTCCACACCCAGCTCTTCCAACCCACTTGTGTACTCCCGTATTACTCTCGCTCAAAAGATGGTGTCTGGCATCTTCCCTCCACCCCCTCACGAGCAGACTACTTTTTACTTCACCAGGGGAAGCCCGCGCGCTGGGTGCGGGGCACCTCGTACACCGTGTCCATGGCGTCCTGCATCCCGTTGGCCACGGCAAGCCCGCTCCACACACC
>DATHTZ010000548.1:0-3549 GCA_035462675.1 Nitrospiraceae bacterium
GAGCAACTCGTTCATTTGGCTCACCTGAAACTCTTCCCTATAGGCATAGGTCTATAATGGGCTATGACGTGAGAATGTACCAAAAACCTCAGGCGCATTCACGAATGAAACAACACGGGCGACCCCTCACCCTGGTAAGAGGCCGCCCGTGGATGGCGCATCAGACGCCAGCTATCTCTCTATATCCAGCTAGTCAGCTGACCAGCCACCAACACCGACGACCCCGCTTAGTACGGGATCACCTTCAAACAATCTTTACTTTCGTTGTTCCAGACTACATCGCACAGGTTGGACATGCGCGCCACAATCTGCGCCGCCACGCCACCCGTGCCGCCGAACAACCCGCACCAGCCCAGGGTTACAAAGCCCCAGTGCAACGGGGCCGCGAAGAGTTCATCGACAAACCAGAACGCATGCCCCCACTCGTTGAGTCCCACATTGGGCAAAATCATCATCGGCCCGACGATCGCTCCCACCAAGGGGAACGAGATGCCCTTACTGAACTGCGGCAGTCGGGTCATGGCATACAGCCACACCGCCTGGCCACAGGTGATGTACAACGGGAAGGTGAAGTAGAAGGCGATGATATGGCTCGCCGTGAAGCTCGTATCGCGGATGATCACCTGGTGCCACGATGCATCCTGCTCGAGAGTGAAGCTTCCCGCCCAATACACACCAAACACGTAAACCGCGAGCCATCCCATCCAATAAAAATACCGCTTGAGCTCAGTCTTAGGGTCCAAGTTGGCCAGGTTGCGATCCCGAGTCTGCCAAATCCACCCCAGGGTCGCGGCCGCGAAGATGATGTTGGAAATCACGTTAAATCGCCACAGACCCATCCAGACAGTCTCGAATTCCGGCGTCATGGAGTCCAATCCGTGCGAGTACCCAAACGTGCGCTGAAACACGACCTCAGCTCCCACTGCGAACAGCATCGTGAACCAGCCGATCTTAAGGGGCCTCGAGTCATACCAAAGTGACATATCATACCCGAGGTCACTCTCACCGAATGTAGCTGCTTTTGCCATGTTCTTACCCTCCCTTCATACTCTTGAGAACCACCCCTGCGGGTTGGTCCTGGACGTTTCTTCGAAGGATCTTGCCCGCTATTTCCACCTCCTCCTTTCTATGAGATCCGCACGGGCAGCCGTCAACCCATGGTGACATACATGAGCAATTCACATTCCAGCAGAGATCTCGCATGACTTAGCCATCGATGATGCTGAAATTCATTGGAATGAGCGATTTCGTTCGAGAATGTGGCAGCAAACACAATGACGCGCTAACGACGAGCTGCTGAATTGTCAGCATGGTGCCGAAAAATCAGCATTCACTTGGAACACTCGCAGGGGGCTGTACAGGAAACCAGATTAAGCGGGGCGAAGGATATCGGCGAAGGATATCGAGGTTCTCGACTTATTAGGCCTGAAAAGTTTCCCGTTTCATGCCAGGACCCATTGACAGGGTAGAGAAACGAACCTGTGTGCCGATGCATGACGTCCAAGATAAAGACTTAGGGCATCCGATGATAACCAGGTTGGTAATTTTTGATGAGCACCGGGCGTAATGCGTGATATTGATGTCCTGTGATATGATCCAGATGCTTTCGCGTTCGTCGGCGAAGCGAGGTGCTCAATCGGCAATCCTCTGTTGAAGACTTGCAAAGGGCGTAGGCTTCTCGCAATGATGGGACGAGAGAGTTCGCCGGCAAGACGACGACCAGCCGCGCATCCCTCTTACCGGTCGTGATGAAACCGGCCCTATTTCAGGAGAGCACATATGAAAACCAACCATCACACTGAAACCGATCAGCGATCAGGCACATTCGATGACCTCTCCTATACCGTTGAAGACCGTACACAGGCCGAGACATTGCTTGCCGGAGAAAATCGCCTGCTCGAGATGCTCGCCACCGGATCTACGCTCTCAGAAATCCTCGATGCGTTATGCCGACTCATCGAAAATATTGCGAGCGGATCCCTCTGTGGAATTGTGCTGGTCGATCCAATCAGCAATCGACTGAAGCACGGTGCAGCGCCCAGTCTTCCCCTCAGCTACAACGAGTCGATCCATGGCAGACCCGTGAATATCTATTCAGGTCCATGCGCGATGGCGGCATTTCTCAAAGAACAAGTGATAGCTGCAGATGTCGCGTCGGACACACGATGGGACACATATGAATGGCGCACGCTGGCAATGGCGCATGGACTGCGGGCTTGTTGGTCCACTCCGATACGGTCATCCGATGAAAAAGTATTGGGCACCTTCGCGATTTACTCGCGCGAACCTGGCAGCCCTAGTGCGTACCATCAACACCTCATCGGACAGATCACGCATCTGGCGACGGTCGCTATTGAGCATAAGCATAGGGAGGAGAAACTCCGCCAAGATGAACAGGAACTGCGACGCATCACCGACGCGATCGCTCAACTCATTTGTGTTCTGGGGCCCGATGGGAACACTCTCTATGCGAATCGATTTGTGCTCGAGTACAGCGGTCTGAGCTTGGAAGATGTCATGGCGGATGACTTTCGCGCACGATTTTTTCACTCTGATGATATCGAGGGATCACAGAACGAGCGCCAGCATGCGCTCGAACGCGAAGCCCCATTTGAATTGGAGCTACGTGCTCGCCGTAAGGATGGGCAATATCGGTGGCTTCTGATCCGCTATAACCCCTTGCGGGACGAAGAAGGACGGATCATTCGCTGGTACGCGACAGGAACCGACATCGACGATCGCAAACGGGCCGAAGAAAGAACTCAAAAAGAAAACTTGGCGTTGCGCGAAGAGATCGATCAGTCTTCGATGTTTGAGGAAATCGTCGGCTCGTCGGACGTCATCCGCAGCATATTAACGCAAGTCGCCAAAGTGGCACCGTCGGATTCCACTGTACTCGTGCTGGGTGAGACCGGGACGGGCAAGGAGCTCATTGCTCGGGCCATTCACAAGCGCTCGAAACGGTCGGCTCGTGCGTTTATTACCGTCAATTGTGCGGCAATCCCCGCGTCGCTTATTGCCTCTGAGCTGTTCGGGCACGAGAAAGGCGCGTTTACGGGGGCGATGCAACGGCGTCTCGGGCGATTTGAACTCGCCGATGGCGGGACGCTCTTCCTTGACGAAATCGGGGACCTACCGACCGAAACCCAAATCGCTTTGCTGAGAGTGCTCCAAGAGGGAGAAATTGAACGAGTTGGCGGCAGCCACTCGATTTCCGTCAATGTGCGCGTGCTCGCCGCCACGAATCGCGATCTGAAGGCAGCCATGGCGGCAGGCACATTTCGCCAGGATCTCTTTTACAGGCTGAATGTCTTTCCAATCCAGATCCCCTCGCTGCGCGAACGGATGGAGGATATTCCGTTACTCGTCACCTACCTGATTGAGCGTTATGCGAAGAAGGCCGGGAAAAAGATTAGGAACATACAGAAAGAGACCCTGGAGCTATTTCAGACCTACGACTGGCCCGGCAACATTCGCGAGTTACAGAATGTCATCCAGCGAGCGATCGTGCTGTGCGAGAGCGAAACATTTTCCGTCGACGAGACCTGG
>DATHTZ010000549.1:0-2279 GCA_035462675.1 Nitrospiraceae bacterium
ACGGGTTTGATGACGACCCCGGTGGGGGTCTGGTCGCCGAGCATGTCCGGGAGGTGGGATAGGTCTGAATCGGTTCGGACACCTCCCTTCCCAATGTCACATATGAGTCTTGTCCCGTATTTTTCTAATACTCCCCGTAAAAGGAGTTGGTGAACTCCGCCACAAAATATATTTTTACGGCAACTTACATTCCTGGTGACTGACAGGTCTCATGGAAGACAACCGCTTGAGTTTTCCAAGCAGGCATCACACCCCGGCCATCCTAAATTGCCGTTCGCTGATCCTTATCTGATTTGACCCGCACTCTTGGACCGGTCAAATCGGTTGCTGGCGGTCTGAGTGCTGTACGAATGGGGCCGTCTCCCTTTCCACGCCCTCCACAACACCTCAAACAATTGGTCGCACAGAGGAGTTCCCTTTTGTCGGATCTCCAGTCCCGGACGAGGTCAGTTGGGTATCCAATCCTGCCACAACGAAAGCGGATTCGAAGAATGGAACGAGAAGTCTAAGGTCTTTCATCTTCGTCACCTCATGCGTTCTTTTCGATCCCTGATCAAAATCGTTGTAGCACCTTGCCTTAAAGGACATTGATGACGCATGAAGAATTACTTATGTGACCCTTGTGTTCAAAATCAATCGTTTCTGGCAGGGTCTGGTGTCTTTGGCCTGACGACAGGACACTGGCTCCCTTGGCGTCCAGACATTAAACGCCAGCTACGTTTTGCATGCGATCTGGGACCCAGTTTCTGCTTGTCCTCGGCCAGGCAATTCTGTCTTAAACCCATCTATTCTATAACAACCTTTCGGACTGGGAACTCAAAGTGGACATCGACCGTCTCATTAGGCTTAACCTCAATCTCCTTCTGGATGACATGCGGCCGATCATAGATAGGATGCGCAGCGTCCATCATGACAGTCTTGTAGCCCTCATGCCAGGCTACCAAGGTGTACTTACCTGGCGGAACACCGCTAAGCTGAAACTTCCCTTCCGTATCAGTGACCGCAAAATACGGATGGTGAAATCCAGCCCAATAGCCGTTCATGTGGGCGTGGATATCGCACTGAAACGGCATTACTCCCTTTCCCTCATACTGGAGGATCGTGTGATCAATTTCCCGGTTAGGCGTGTGCATGACCATATTCAGGACCGATGTACGTTTCTCATCGTAAAAATCTGGGTTGTGGAGAATCGAGTCAAAATTGACCATGGCTACGAATTGGCTGCGGACAAACGGGAAGATGTGCTCGGTGAATTGGCAGGCCTCGGTATTGGGGACCTTGTTCGTCCTATCCTGTCCCATATGGAGCCAGTACTTCTCTGCGGGCGCCTTCCCCTTTTCGATCCGATCGAGATACACGAGCACCCATCGTACGCGCTTGGTTTGCGGATTCACTTGCAACGCCGAAGACGGCTGCGTTTCGCCACACACATCTGGATGTATTAGGTTCCCGAATGACGGAAGGTCGGGAATCTCACCTTTCCAGCTCGCGACTCCTTTGATAATGCCTCCATCTGTCAATTCCATCACCTGGTACTGTTCGGCAAAAACTGGTCTAGCGCTCGTCCCCGTTACTCCCATCACCAGCATCGCCAGAAAGCAATATGCGAGGGCCTTTACTCTGCTCATGATTTCACCTCCTAGCGGGATACCACGATTTCATACTCCGTGAGCACAACGGAATTGTGTTTCCACGGTTGCAAAGCGCGGTCAACCATACGATGACCAACGTGCGGATATTGGGGAGGAAGTTCAGTGGCGATGAGATTATCAGAGCATCTCCCCGCTAGTGCCGGGAGGGAGCAAAGCAGTGATGATTGATTTAGTGGGGGGGGTTGCATGGATATCCTTCGGCGCATGGGCCGACCTCCATACAGTAGCTGATTGGACCAGCAAGAAAACTTTCAGTCAGTTTATTCCTTCCTGACGTGAATAACAAAAACAAAACGTCAGGACCAAGCATAACAGTCTGATTTAGAGACGACGTAGGCCCTCACCTCAGAGTAGTACTCTTTCAACAGGTTGGCTCGCTTGCATACGACGGGCTTTGTGGATGCGTGCTGTGTTGCTGCAAGCGGTAGGGTTGGCACTGGCGACGAATGGTGTAAGTTGTTGAAGTATTTGGTGGGCCGTGTAGGGGTCGAACCTACGGCCCGCCGATTAAGAGTCCCGCCGAAGACCTACCTCAGGACACTCAGCAAGTTCTAACATTACCGAAAGATGAGGATTCGTGATGGCGAAGGTAATCATGGGTCATGGTGCGTCAGGGTGATTTGGCAC
>DATHTZ010000550.1:0-5959 GCA_035462675.1 Nitrospiraceae bacterium
CAGCACGGATCCAGGTGGACCTCACCACGGAGCGAATCGAGTTTGTCGTAGGAGCGACTCTTTCGCAAGGGAAGCCGGTATTGGGTCCACTCGATGTCCGTTCAGTCGCCATTGAGAAATTCACGGCCATGACGTTTGAGCCGGAAACCTTAGAAGTGGCCGACCCGTCACAATATCAGCTCGAAACGGATGACTTTCCATCGACAGCCTGGAAGCCCCTCAACGTCATAGGCTTAACAAAAGTCACGTTGGCCACCAAAGACTCGACGCGCCATCCACGCGTAACAGTGGAAGGGCTCAACAGGAATGAACAGAAAGCCTTCCATCTCGATGCCATGGCCGTGGCGCCAGGAGCACACGTCACGCTGGAAACCAGAGGTGGGAAAAACGAAGGGCTCACGGTGAAGGTCGTGGGGCAAGAACATGTGAGCCTGTCGTTTCGTGAACCGTTGAAGTTGGTCGCGGACCACAGTGAACTGCGTGGGCTTGGAGACCAGCCGTTTCAGCGATACGACGAGTTGACCTACCGGGTCCGCCTGCCGGAACGCGCCTCCGGGATTGAGATTGTGGCCTCGCCTGACGGTCCAATCCTGTCGCCGACCTTCGCCTCCGGTCAATCGACAATTTCAATTTTCAGCCGCATTCCTGTCACCACACTCGATTTCACCCGACAGGAGCCCTCCGGGGAGCGAGTCAGCGCGCTGATCGGTGAGGGGATGATGACATTTCCAGATTACCCGCATCTTGGCACGGTGCCCATTAAGAAGAACGAAGCCATTGGATTGGAGCAGCTCGATCGATTCACGATTCAAGAGATCAGCCTGACTGCAAAGGCGAGCGGCATGCATCTCGTGGCCGACGGCATGGCCAAGCAGATCCGAACAAAGGATGGCCAGATTCCGGTTCAACATCGCCTGACCGCGTTGGATGCCCTGTGGCACAATGCGCGGCTGGCTGTTGTCTTCACCATTATCACCGCTGTCTTTACAGCAAGCCTGGGTGCCTATCGCCTCTGGAAGGAGTTCAAGCGTTGATGGCGCGAATCGCATTTGCGGCATGTTTAATACTGCTGATCGGGCTCGCTCAAGAGGAGTCGATAGGCGCGCAAGATGTCGCGCGCCTGCAGGCGGGGGTGGTCAGAGTTTCGTCCACAAGACCGGGAACAGGCTTTATTGTTCGCTTGGAGAGTGATGCGGCATACATTCTCACAGCGGCCCATGTCGTGGCAGGAGATCCCAACCCCAAGGTAGAATTCTTCACCAATAAGCATGTTCTGGTGCCAGCTGAAGTACTGCGTGGAGCTGAGGGCGATGATGAGATGAGAGGCTTGGCATTGCTTCTGGTGAAAGGTAAGCAGAATCTGCCGACCGGAGTCACCGCACTGCCGCTTGATGGAACAAGAAGTTTTTCAGAAGGAGAAGATATCATTGTGATCGGATTTCCGCTAGGTACAGGACCTTGGCATGTGATCAAGGGAAGTATCGGGTCCAGTCTAGCAAGCGACATTTTCTTTTCTCCGACCGTTGACACCGGGAATTCCGGTGGACCGATCATTCGGCAGGGGAAAGTGATTGGGATAGTGATGGCGACAGAATCATCCGGCCGCGGCCTTACAGCCGATAGGGTCCAAGCCTACATTGTGGGCTTTGGGATCACGGCCCAAGAGAGAAGGAGTTCGGCATCAATGGCGACCGAATCCTCGCCCCCGCCCGCTGCAACGGCCAAACTGGAACCACGGCCCATGGCTCAGGACCGTGAGGTCACCGGCAAAGATGGCGCGCCGATGGTCCTGATTCCGGCGGGTGAATTCTGGATGGGCTCACCGGATGGTGAAGGGGACAAAGACGAACACCCACAGCATCAGGTCTATCTGGAGGCGTACTACATAGATAGATTTGAAGTGACGGTCTCCCGGTACTCAAAGTTTATGCAATCCACTGGCCGGCAGGCCCCTGAGTATTGGGCCCAAGCGAAAATCGGCAAGTATGGAAACCGCCCAGTAGTGGGGGTCGATTGGCATGATGCGGAGGCCTATTGCCGGTGGGCTACGAAGCGATTACCCACAGAGGCAGAGTGGGAGAAGGCCGCCCGCGGAACGGATGGGCGAACATATCCCTGGGGAAATGACGCGTCGAAGTCTTGGCTCGCCAAGTTCGGGAAGGGGTTCACGCCACATATTTATGATGAGGGCCTTGTACCGGTAGAAAGCTATGAAGCGGGTAACAGTCCGTATGAACTTCACCACATGTCTGGGAACGTCTGGGAATGGACAGCCGATTGGTATGATAACCAGTACTATAAAAACAGCTCACGAAAGAATCCAAAGGGCCCATCGAACGGAACCTCCAAAGTGGCCCGCGGTGGGTCCTGGCACACTGAGTCGGTCGGCGTGCGATCCGCGAACCGGCTCAATCTCCCAGAAACGCACAGTGACGGCGATATCGGGTTCCGCTGTGCCCAGGACAGTCCGAAATAACCTGTACCCTTGAACTCTTTTTCCTTTTCTCTGGGGTCCGCGCCTTGAAGGTCTCGATGCTGAATCGACCATCATCAGAGTGCCAAGCAATTGACAAATGCTTCGGGCTGTCTCTTTGTGCTCTGCTCCTGCTGGCCGTCCTGTTTCCTCATGCACTCTGGGCCCAGGACATCGCGCAGGTCAAAGCTGGCGTCGTGAAGATCACGGCGCAGGTGGATGGGAAATCGAAGACCGGTACCGGATTCATTGTGCGGGTGGAAAAAGATGCCGCTTACATTGTCACGGCGGCCCATGTGACCGAGGGGGACCCCAAGCCCACCGTGACCTTTTTTCCCCAGACTCACCAGCCGCTCACCGCCCAGATTGTCGGGATTGAAGGGGGAGAGCAACACGGGCTCGCGGCCTTGCGCGTGGCCGGGCCCATTCCAAAGGGTGTGGTGGCTCTGGCGCTGGATCTCACAACCAAGGTGGCCGGCGGGGAAGCCGTCACATTTATCGGATTTCCGCGTGCGCTTCCTCCTTGGACGGTCTCGACTGGAAGCCTCAGTGGGTTAAAAGGTCCTATCCTGGCATTTCAGGGCTTGGTCGAAGAAGGGCATTCGGGCGGTCCGCTCCTGTTCAATGGCGGGGTGGTCGGAGTCGTGAGCGATACGCGAGAGCGGCTCGGCTATGCGGTGCCAGCCTCGATCCTCTCCGTGGCCCTGACGGGATGGCGCATCGAACCCCGGCCTAGCGAATCTATGGTGCCGCAAGAAATGATCGGGGCAGATGGCGTCCCCATGGTGCTGATCCGGTCTGGACGCATCCCGACCAAGGTTGTGGGGGTGTATGGAGGCGGGAGGGTGGAAGAAGTCCGAGGCCCCGCGCGGTTCGTGTATCTTGCGGACGATCTGTATGTCGAGGCCACGTTGGTCACCAACGCGCGCTATCGTCAGTTCGTTGAGGCCACAGGCCTGATTCCCCCTGACGTGCTGGAGGAACAAGGGGCATCACTCGACCCCAAGGAGCCGGTCGAGGACATCTCTTGGCACGACACGGTGGCCTACTGCCGATGGGTCCACAAGCGGCTGCCGACTGAGGACGAGTGGGAGAAGGCGGCGCGCGACACGCAAGGCCGGATCCTCAACGACCGGGTGTACGAATGGACGGCCAGCACGTATCAGGAATCCAGGTCGAGCCCCGCTGAACCGTCGGACCCGACGCGCAAGGTTGTACGAGGCAGCCTTCGCGCGCTCAACATTCATGAGGTCGATGGGGACGTCGACTATCAGGTTCGCATGTATGCGAGAGCGGATGAAGGAGCGTCCGGCAGAGGCTTTCGCTGCGTGCAAGATGTCACGAAGGGACGATGAATTGGGGCGTAGGGGCGCAGGAAGGATTGAGCGATGAAATGTTGGTTGCAAGCCGTGTGTGTCCTAGCATGGGACTGTGATCAAGGGCAGGAAAGTGATCGACGTGTCGCAGAGGTTTCAAGGTAAGTTTGCGCGAGCAACACCGGCTGTCAAGGATGCCGCACCACTGTCGTTCGATGAGGCCTTCGATCGGATTGCAATCGCAACGGCCAAATGCAACTCCGAGAAGATCAAGATGGAAGACGTGGCCCGCTCGGGTGCGCAGTTGATGAAACTGAGTAAATACTCAATCCCCTGGTTTCTCCACCTTGCCCTTTGTCTCGAAGCCCCTTTAGAATACCTGTCATAGCAGGAAGCTGAAAAAGTCCGCCAGCAGCGTTCTCGCATCGTTCAGACCCTCAACGTTGAGGAGAAGTTCATCGGAGGTCGGAAACACTGGAGGAGCTTTTCCGTTCGCCAAGATCTATTCAATGAGCGAACGGCTACACGAAGTGCGGTCGGTACCTCCTCGGGCCTTCACTCGCTGCGGCCTTGCTGGACAGCCTTTTTGAGCATCCTACTGGAGCGTTCCGCTGTTGTGCCACGGGTGCTGACTATCGAAGCTTTCGTGTGCCAACGTGGTTTTTCAGCCGTGCGCCGCACAGGATCGACTACGACGTTGATTTCCATCCACGAAGGAGGCCGCCATGAGTCTTGCTGACAACAAATGTATTCCCTGCCGCGGCGGTGTACCGCCGGTTCCTGCGGATCGCGCGCAGGCTCTGCTGAAAGAACTTGGGCGCGGGTGGTCGCTGAATCAGGCCGGACATCTTGAGCGCTTGTACACGTTCAACGATTTCGCGAAGGCGTTAGCCTATGTGAACAAGGTGGGGGCCGTGGCAGAAGCGGAAGGCCACCATCCCGATCTTTATCTTGCCTGGGGCAAGTGCAAGGTTGAAATTTGGACGCACAAGATTAATGGCCTGACGGAGAGCGACTTTTATATGGCTGCGAAAGCCGATCGCGAGTTTGAACCGTTTCGTGCGACTGCCGGTTAGCAGCGAGATGATTGTCATGAGCCTACGAGGCAGCAGATGAGCGACAAGGCCCAGGTGGCGCTCGTCAACATGCCGTTCAGCTATTCGAAGTATCCCTCGATCCAATTGGGCACGCTCTCCGCACTGCTCAAGTCGAAGGGCGTTCTCGTCGACTGCCTCCATCTGAACGTCCGTTTCGCCCACAAGATCGGCGTGCCCCTCTATGAAATGATCTGCGAGAAACGGGCGCTGTTCGGCGAGTGGATTTTTTCTTACCTCTTGTTTCGCGATAATCCGAAGCGTGCTGAGTACCCCCGTTTGTTCAAGCCGGTGTTCGAACAACTCGCCAAGGAGAGTCGGCATCCGGCCTCATTCTTCGAAGATATGGCGTCGAGTACGGCGCCGCAGTTCTTGACCTGGGCTCTGACCGCCATCGACTGGGGGCAGTACAAGATTGTCGGCTTCACCTCCACGTTCGATCAAAACGTCGCGAGTCTGACGATGGCGAAACTCATCAAGGATCTCTATCCAGACGTAACCATCGTCTTCGGCGGAGCGAACTACGACGGAGAAATGGGTCTGGAGTACTTCCGAGCCTTTCCCTTCATCGATCATGTGGTGGTGGGGGAAGGGGAAGAGGTGTTCCCAGAATTAGTTCGCTATCTCCTCGCGGGAAAGGTCGGGACCGTCCCCAGCGGCGTGACCTATCGCGAGGGAACGGCGATCTCGTTTACTCCGAACCACTCGCTCTTCTCGGACTTCGCGAAGACCGGCCCACCAGACTATGACGACTACTATCGTCTGCTGGCAGAGCTGGGAGAAGCGGCGCAGGGTCTCGATCGAGTCTTGTTATACGAAGGTTCCCGGGGCTGTTGGTGGGGAGAGAAACATCATTGTACGTTTTGCGGATTGAACGCACAAAGCATGAAATTTCGGGCCAAATCGCCCGAGCAAGCGGCACGGGAGATGGCCTACCTTTCCAGCCGCTACGATACGGCGCGATTTCGATTGGTGGACAACATTATCGACCTGAAATATGTAGAGGCACTCTTCGGCCGGTTTGCCGCAGACCACTGCGACCTCGATGTGTTCATCGAAACCAAGAGCAACCTCCA
>DATHTZ010000551.1:0-6604 GCA_035462675.1 Nitrospiraceae bacterium
TATCACGCGTGCCCTAAACCTATGACTTTCTGTGCAACCGACCATCTCACTCTGGCTTTCGCTCGAAACTATTCGCTGGCACCAACAATGCACTGTCATCTGTTCAGCAACTCATTCCGTTATCCAGAGATATCCATGGTCCAAGAGATCCGCGTGGAAGATCAAGTCATCGACATCGTGCGCAGAGTCCATGTCTGCGACCTCGAAGAGGTTGTCCGTCAATGCGCCGATCTGACGTGGAACCAAGTATTTCTCGCCGTCGACCGCTTGAGCCGAAGCGGCAAGATCATGCTCGTGCGCAGGGGAAGGGGTATGTATACAGTAACCTTCCCGCATCAGCAGGAAGGTCGGCCCGATCGACGTTCACTCCCATCTTAATTTCTTCATCACAAGGAGGTTTTTATGTCTGATTTAACCCGTTGGCAACCGACGATGACGCGCTGGAATCCGTTCAAAGATTTGGAGGATATGGAGAAGCGCCTCTCGACCTATTTAGGACGCCCCGCTGTTCGGACCGAGGCTGGAAAGGAGGCCATGACCGTCGCCGAATGGTCGCCGCTCGTCGACATTACTGAAGACGATAAGGAATATCTCATCAAGGCGGACCTGCCTGAAGTGAAGAAAGAAGACGTCAAACTGACGGTCCAGGACGATGTGATGTGCATCTCCGGCGAGCGGAAGTACGAGAAAGAGGAAAAAGGGAAGAAGTATCACCGTGTCGAGCGGGCCTATGGGAGCTTTATGCGGAGCTTCACTCTGCCGGAAGATGCCGACGGCAGCAAGGTCAATGCGGAATACAAAGACGGGGTCTTGAAAGTACACCTGCCCAAATCGGAGAAGGCGAAGCCGAAATCGATTGAGGTGAAGGTCTCCTGAGGACGACGTAAAGGAGGTGTGCGATGTTCAAACATCCTCACTATCTTGAAGTTCCGTGGAATATTCAGGGGCATCCCGCGACCACAGGACCTCATCGTCATCTGTGGTGGCTGATCGCATTGCTGGTCATGCTGGCCATATTCCTGATCGGCGTGGGCGTCACGCAGGGTGTCCTCTAAAGACACACGATCAACGCCCCGTATCAAAGGAGACAGCGGTGTCATGTTCCGCAATCGGGAAGAGGCTGGCCGGATACTGGCCGATAAGCTGAGTCACTATCGTAACGATCCGACGGGGTTGATTCTTGCTTTGCCTCGTGGCGGTGTGGCGGTGGGCTATCAGCTCAGCCTCGCCCTCCACGTGCAGCTCGATGTGTTTATTACGCGCAAGATCGGTGCGCCCGGCAATCCCGAGTATGCCATTGGAGCGGTGGCCGAGACAGGATCGCGCGCGCTGAATCACGACGCAGTTAATTCATTCGGTCTATCCCGTTATGAGCTGGATCGGTTGGTCCACGCCCAAGAGAAGGAGATCGACCGGCGCAAGAACCTGTACCGGCAGGGACGGTCGCTCCCGCAGCTCACCGGCCGCACCGTGCTCTTGGTTGACGACGGCATCGCCACAGGCTCGACATTTATGGCCTCGGCGCTTGCCATTCGGAGTTTGCAGCCTCGCCGCCTGGTCGGGGTCATTCCTGTTGGACCCCCGTCGACAATCCGTGAAGTCCGAACATATGTGGATGAGTTGGTGGTTCTCATGACACCGGAGCCGTTTGAAGCCGTGGGGAATTTCTTCGCGGACTTCACGCAAGTCGAAGATCGCGATGTAATACAATACCTCAATCTGGCCGAGGAGGCGATGCTCGAACGCGCGCGCTCGTTACCAGACTCATAAGACATCTTGTTAGCCAAGGAAGGTGCGCCGTAACATGTCCACTCATTCCAACATCCCGTCAGGGTTGGGCGCTCGCAGAGACAAAACGTATCAAGAGAACGAACACGACACCTATAAACTACAGGGAAAGCTCAGGGAACCCACAGCCTGTCCACGATGCGGGGCAGTCTTTCACAAAGGGCGGTGGACCTGGGAGACGAGGCCGGTAGACGCGCACGAGACTCTCTGTCCAGCTTGTCATCGGATCCACGATAAATACCCCAAGGGCCTCGTCACGATCAAAGGATCGTTCAAAGATATCCAGCATGAACAGCTGATTGGCGTCATCAAGAACACGGAGGAGAAGGAGAAAAAGGAACACCCGCTCTCTCGGATCATGGCGATTGAATCACAACTTGAGGGCCTGGTGATTTCAACGACCGATACCCATCTACCCCGGCGAATCGGCGACGCGCTGAAACATGCCTACCACGGGGAGCTGGAGTTGCATTACGACCAGGATGAACAATTCATACGGGTCACATGGACCCGCTGAACTCTGGCCTCGACCGTTGAGGAGAAGAATAATGTGGCCTGCCCCACTCGATGGATACTTGTCGCAATAACGGCACTCAGCCTGGTGATCGCAACGACGGGACAGGCGACGACGTCTATTCAAAAGAGCGCAGTCGTGGAGGTAGATCAGGCCACCGTGAACCAGATATTGGATGTATTTCACAAGGCTGACGCAGCCATCGAGGCAGGGAATGTGGATGGCATCATGGCGCTCTACGCAACCCAGTACAACTATCACGGATTGAAACAGACGGATGTTCGTAAGATCTGGTTCGACCTGTTGGAGGAATATCATGATCTGAGCGAGGTCCATTTCTTTTTGAAGATCGTCACAGTGGGATCGGGTTCCAACGCCATCATCGAAGTGGCCTGCTCGGGGAACTTGTCGGGCCGCTCGAAGACCAGCGGCCTCCGCGTACCTATCGACAGCTGGTACGAAGAAGTGCATTATCTGAAACATGAAGGCGGCGTCTGGCGCATTCAAGGAAACGCCGGGGAAACGCCACTGGTCTTGCCGTTCGGTACTGCACCCCACCCGTTACTCTGAATCATGGAGAGGCTGCAATGAGAATCCTAGTTGGTGTGGACTGGTCGGACGAAGCCTTTGCCGCCGTGGAACAGATCGGGTTACTCTACAAGCCGGACGACGTCGTGCTCGTACATGGCGTGGATCTGGGCATGCTCCAGTCTCCCATCGTGGCCGGAGCAGTCAATCTGCAAGGGTACGACGAATTCCGCCAGGCCTTGATCGATGCTGGTCGCCAGGCCATTGAACGCTGCCGCACTCTACTGCCGGCTGAGACTCCCTCCATCAGAACGATGTGCGAGGTCCAGCACCCGGCCGCCTTCATTCTCGATAGCGCCGCCACGGTCAAGGCCGACCTCATCGCTGTGGGCACCCACGATCACAGCCGGATGAGAGAAGTGTTTGTCGGCAGCGTGTCGCACCAAGTCCTGCTCCATGCCACAGTGCCGACCTTGATCGTGAAAGGAAAAGCTCGCCCCATCGCCCGCATCCTCCTGGCGGTCGAAGACCGCGAGGATGCGCTCCACATGCACACATGGCTGATGTCGCACCCCTTCAAGAACCCCGTCGCGGTCACCATCCTCTCGGTCGTCCCCTCGCTCGCAATGGTCGAGCCCAATGTGATGGTGGGGTTTAAAAACTGGTCTGAAGAACACAACCGGCAGGCTCAGCAGGTCGTGAACGATACGGCCCAGGCGTTAGCCGGTCCACAGTTCAATGTCACCACCGATGTCCGCACGGGTGATCCTGTGACGACCGTGTGCGAAGTAGGAAAAAGTTACGACCTCATCGTGGTCGGTTCCCATGGGCGGAAGGGTTTCGCACGATTCCTGCTCGGCGGCGTATCGCACGGGATTGTGCATCGGGCCAATACCCCCGTCCTTGTTGTCCGGTGAGAGCAGATGACAGGATGCCTCACGCCACTAACCAAGGAGAATGTGACAGCATGAAAATCTTTAGCGTGATCATTGTGGTGTACTGTGTCATGTTGGGAAGTTCCTGGGCCGCCGGGCAGACTGCCCGCGGGAACCCCAAGGAAGGGCAAGCGGTGTATGAAAAGAACTGCCTCCGTTGCCATGGAAGCAAGTTGGATGGGAATGGCCCGGATAGCCAGGATTTGATCGTACGGCCGGCTAATCTTCAGTCCCCAACCACTCGATCCAAAAGCGATTGGGAATTGCTCGTGGCGATCTCGAATGGCGTACTATTCACCCCAATGCACAGTTTTCGCGGCAAGCTGACGGATCAGCACATGTTGGATGTGCTGTCGTACATCAGGTCTGTGTCGCCCTCGGACATTGTCAGTTAACCCGCATTATTCATGACGGTTCGTCGCGAAATTGCACTGTCGCATTGCGAGGCGGGCGCGCGGAGCCGCGAGGCTCCGAGGCGTACTTGAACAGCACGTCGAGGGAGCCTTCGACGAGCCTGCCCGCCGAAGGCTCGTCACAGCCGCGAATCCGCGATTGCAGGAGAAACGCTCATGAATTATGGTCAATACGAGGTTGGTGTTCTTCCAACGCACAGGCCCGCAGAGGCTTACTCGACAACTCGGCCTGTCTGTTTTGCTTCTCCTGTTCTTCTGCGAGACACCTGTCCGGGCTGGAGAACCGACTCCAGAGATAGCGGTATTCGTTAGCGCCGGCTGCCCCCATTGGGAGGCTGCGAGAGTCTTCCTACTGATAAAACCGTTCCGTCCCTGCAAAGGGAAGGAGTGCCCCATGCTGGACGATTCAACACGATTACAGCTCACCAGACTTGCCTCAACAGGAAGCCGAGAGTATTCTCCGGGATCCTTGGGATGTTGCGGATCTGGCAAAAGACGAAGTGAACAGAATGAGTGATGGCCCCACGACATTGATTGCAGCAAGTCGAGTGGGTGACTGAGCATGAAGCAGATCCGTCCATTGTTCCAACCGCCTCCGGCATCCGAGAGTCTGGAAACTGGACTGGTCATCCTGCGCGATGGCACGACCGCATCCCTCCGCCCGACCCGTTGGGAGGATCAGGCGATGATGCAAGGGTTCATCGATCGGTTATCACCGGCATCCAGGCGTCATCGGTTTTTTTCTGAAACCGCGCCCCCTGCCGACATCACCGCGTCGCTCTGTGATTCCATCAACCCCTCCAAGCAACTCACCATCGTGGTCTTGAGAGCCATCGCTGGAGAGCCCCGGATCATCGCCGCCGGCTCATATTGGGCGCGAACCTCCGATCAGGCCGAGGTGGCCATGGCAGTCGACGACGACTTTCATGGGAAAGGTCTGGGAACGATCCTGCTCGAACGGTTGGCAATGCTGGCCATACACCGAGGCTTCACCAGACTATGGGCGGTCACACACACTGACAATCCTGCCATGCGCGAAGTCTTCCGGGAATCCGGGTACCCGACCCATGAAACCTATGAAGGCGGCGACATGCAAGTCGAGATCTCGCTGCACCCGACCGAGAGTACGACGACCCGCTTAGAGTTGCGCGAGCGTATCGCCACGACCGCCTCGCTTCGCCCGTTCTTCTATCCTCGTTCCGTGGCCGTGATCGGAGCGTCCCGCGATCCCAAAAGCATCGGCTACCGGATCGTCGAAGCCCTCGCCGGCAACCGGTTTTGCGGCGCCATCTATCCGGTGAACCCAAAGGCGGCAACCATTGCGGGCTTGACTGCCTTCTCGTCCGTCACCGCGATCCCCGACGCCGTCGATCTAGCGGTGATTGTCGTGCCGCGTGATGCGGTGCTGCCGGTCCTCACCGATTGCGCCGGCAAAGGCATCAGCTCCGTGATCGTGATCTCCTCAGGCTTTGCCGAATCAGGCCCTGAAGGAAAGCAGGCCCAGGACCGTCTTGTGGAGGCGGTCCGCCAACAGGGAATGCGCATGATCGGGCCGAACTGCTTTGGGCTCCTGAATACCGATCCGACCATCCGTCTCAACGCCACGTTCACGTCGGCCTTTCCCCCCTCCGGCCGCATGGCCATGGCCTCACAGAGCGGCGCGCTGGGACTCGCGATCCTCGCCGCAGCCCACCGATTACAGCTGGGTGTGTCCTCATTCGTCAGCGTGGGAAATAAAGCCGACATCTCCACGAACGATCTTCTGCAATATTGGGAAGACGACCCTTCCACCGACATCATTCTCCTGTACCTGGAGTCCTTCGGAAATCCCCGACGCTTTGCGAGAATTGCGCGTCGCGTCGCTCGGCGCAAACCGATCGTGGCGATCAAATCCGGCCGGGGCCTTGCCGGACGGCGAGCGGCCAGCTCACACACCGCAGCCCTCGCGTCGAGCGAGGTAGCCGTGGACACACTCTTTCAGCAGTCCGGAGTGATCCGCGCAGAGACCTTGGATGAACTCTTCGCCCTGGCTCGAGGGCTTTCCGATCAGCCTTTGCCGAAAGGGAAGAGGGTCGGCATCATCACCAATGCCGGCGGCCCCGCCATCCTCTGCACCGATGCCTGCGAAGCGGATGGATTGTCTGTCCCTGAGTTGTCCAAGGCGACCAGCACCGCCCTGTCGGCCTTCTTACCCCCTGCAGCCTCGGTGAAGAACCCGATCGATCTCATCGCATCAGCCGCTCCGGACCACTATACACACGCGATCACCACCCTCCTCGCCTCCAAAGAAGTCGATGCCCTGATTGTCCTCTACATGTCCGTCACGGTCGTCGATGCAGCCGGCATTGCGAACGGGATCGTGCGCGGGATCTCCACTGCCAGACAAGCCGGTGGCACCGACATCCCGATCTACATCTGTTGGATGG